>NZ_JAUOEU010000028.1:0-64549 GCF_031932105.1 Shewanella sp. SP1S1-7 | reverse complement strand
CTGAATCCAAGGATAGTTTCAACGCTTCAATCTGCTCCTTGCAATCATCCACTGAAGTTTTAAGATTGCTGTTTTCGGATTGAATTGCATCTATATTGTTTTGCACATGCATTTCAATCTTTCTCGCAGAAAAACTTTTTTCAGCTTCTAAATTGGCGATAGCCAGTTCATCGTTTGCTCTTTTAATTTTAGACTTATTAAGTCTGTTAACTCTTATAGAAATGAAAAAATCTGAAAGCCATTGCACAGCATTGTTTATAAAAATTGGTAAAATCAATAATACTGCGGTAAGTAAAAAAGGCTTAAGCAAACTCCTTTCGCCAATAGTCTTTTTAATATATTCAATCTTAGTCACAACCTCTAAGTCAGAACTAATTAAAAAGTATATTATATCCCAGTTATAAAAAAACAATGAAAATACAATAGCACTAAAAAAAGGGCTTTTCATCCTGTCATTTTGAAGCTTAAAAAAATCACTTATAAGTTCTTTCATTTGTTAAGTTACCCTAATAAATTTGCTGATGCAATTATGCTTTTATGTTAACCTAAGTCAATGCTTATAAAGCACATTTCAATTCAACTTAACTGCTACTCTATCCTTATTTGCAATATTTCCCTTCACCACTTCATTGGTATTCATATCCTTCATCACATAATCCAACGGCACTAGCTTGGCTAGCACGCTGGGGCTGATATCCATTTCAGTGGCCATCATGCGGCGGTCGGCAGCGCAGCTTAGGCGGCCACAACGGATTATGGTCGCGTTATCCAATGCGGTTTTATCGGATTCGGCGGGTCGCTGTATTAGGAAAAAATAGGCACTAGGCTATAGTTTAACGAGACACCCATTGTTAAATTTCTAAAAGTAGTAGTAAACATTATTCGGTTTTCTTTGCATGACTTGCAAACAACACAAAAGCTGAAGGAGTTCACCTTCCCCTCGGAGTTGCCGCAGGGCATTTGCGTTCGTTGCGTGAGCGAGGCAGGGAAGCCGAGATAGCGTCAGTCGAATCAGGGACGAGCGTCTGACGCGATAGCATAAGGACGCTTAATGCCCAAGGGGCTTTCAACTCCGTTGGGGGGCGGCAAGGGAGATCCAAGAGGGAATTGCTGTTGATCCCCTCTTGGTCGGGTGTGGGGTGAAGCCCCACGACTTTGACTTTGCTTTTAAATTATTTAACGAAGAAAGATTTAACAAGACACTCATTGTTAAATTGTTAGAATGCCCTAATTGTGAGTAACAGACTATCAGCCATACCAAAGGCTTAATGGGATTGGGGTGTGGGGTGAAGCCCCACGACGTTGATTTAGCCTTTAAAAATTAACCATCAATCATCCCCGAAATCACATAGGAACTAAGATGTTTTCCATGCGAAAGATAATTCTCCCACTGATCATGTTAAGCCTTGGCGCATTGCCTCTATTTGCTCAAGCACAGGACACCAGCGCGTTATGGGGTAAAAAATACGCTGAGGTGAAATCGAGTTTATTGTCTGCTGGCTGGGTATTAGCGCCCGTAGCGGAAGATGAAACGCCAATGACAGAAGATTACCCTGAAATAACCTGTGGTAGCGGCGCGATGGCAATTTGCTCTGTCGGCTTTATGCGAGACAAAACTACGCTTGCCTTAGTGGTTGAACCTATTGAAAATACACTTGTGGTGACGGGCGAGTACTAGTCCGACTCATCCGGCTATCAACACCACCACAGGCACCACAATCAACACCGCAATAGGCACAACAATCAACACCGCAATAGGCACAACAATCAACACCGCAATAGGCACCACAAATTCGCACATCAATCGCATAAAAGAATGCACGAGTTAAGACGTACTTTAACGATGGAGACCGTTATGCCTGACACAACAACCCACGCCCAATTAGGCCCAAATCCCAACGACAAAGCGCCGATGAAAGGCTTCCCTCAGGTTGGATTTCTTAAAAACTTTATTACCCGCGAGAACATAATCGTCGGCGATTATACGTATTATGACGATCCTGCTGGGCCTGAAAGATTCGAGTCGAATGTGCTTTATCACTTTGACTTTATTGGCGATAAACTGATTATCGGTAAATTCTGCGCCATTGCTAAAGACGTGAAATTCATTATGAATGGCGCCAATCATCAAGTATCTGGCTTCTCGACTTATCCTTTTTATATCTTCGGCAATGGCTGGGAAAAGGTAATGCCCGATCCCACCGATTTGCCCCATAAAGGCGACACCTGTATCGGTAACGATGTGTGGATTGGTTATAACGCCACTATCATGCCTGGAGTGAAGATTAGCCACGGCGCAATTGTTGCCAGTCAATCCGTGGTGACAAGAGATGTGCCGCCCTACGCCGTGGTTGGCGGTAATCCTGCCACTGTCATCAAGCTCAGGTTCGAGCAAGATGTGATAGATGAGCTAGTTGCCATCGCTTGGTGGGATTGGCCGATAGAGAAAATCACTCAGTATCTACACGCCATCGCGGGGGCGGATCTCACAAATCTACAGCAGGCGACCTAAGTAAAGCAGTCGAAAACAAGACTGAGCCCTCAAATATCATGTAACTAATATCTCAAGTGACTAATATCTCGAGCGGCTAATATATCAAGAGACAAATATATCAACTGGCTAATATCAACTGACCAATATTAGCAATAATGATTAATAAACAGTCATTAAGTGCAAAACAAAATCCAATATGCGCAATTTTGTACAAAAGCGCTGAGGATTTCTGGGTTACTATCAGACACAACCCGCCCATTCATCCATTCAAGAAAGGAGGCTTGATGAACACAGAACATGCGGCCTACCAAATTGCCGATGAATTAGGTGGCCTTGAGTTACTCAATGCCCACTACCATAAACAAAATTTTAGTCGGCATACCCACGAAGGTTACACCGTAGGCGTGATTGAAACGGGTGCGCAGCGTTTTTATCGCACCGGTGGCAACCATGTGGCGCCAAAACACAGCATTATTCTCGTCAATGCCGATGAATTGCATAATGGCTGTAGCGCCACTGAGGGCGGCTGGTCGTATCGTGCCATGTATCCAGTCCCTGCGCAGTTTGCCGGTATTAAAAGTGAGCGAGCAGCAAACAGCGGTGCGCCCTATTTCCCTGAGCCCGTAGTGTACGATCCTGAATTAGCCGAACTGCTGCGCCTCACCTTTACTACCTTAGATACATCGGATAATCGCTTACTGCGCGAAAGCTTAGTCTATTCAAGCTTGACGCAGTTGATGGCGCGCCATGGCAAGCATCGTCCAAGCGACAACCTCACGGCAATAGCTAAGCCTGCGTTAGCGCTGGTGAAATCCTTTATCGACGATCATCCCGCAGCCGATATTTCCCTTGAAGAGCTGGCAACGCTTGCGGGATTAAGCCCCTATTATTTACTCAAGCAATTTCAGCGTTATTACGGCTTACCGCCACACGCTTACCAAATTCAGGCCAGAGTCAGACTGGCCAAGGGGAAAATCAAGCAAGGCACACGGCTGCTTGATGTCGCTCTCGATTGTGGTTTTCACGATCAAAGCCATTTGAATCGGCATTTTAAAAAGACCGTCGGCGTAACCCCAGGACAATTTGCCAAAGAAATAGGCCGCAATATTATCCAAGCCTAAACAACCACTTTAGGTTAATCTGCCATGCTCAGCTTGCTTACTATCCCTAATAACAGGCCGCTAATAACAGGTCTGCCATGACTAAACACTAGTCTCTAAGAAATAGTCACTAAACAGTCGTAACTGAGCGGTAATAACAGAGCAAGCAGACCTTATCCAAGCATTCATTGTTTAACTGCGACCCTCGCGTCGCCGCTATTTTTAGGAGCCAAAGTGACAACCGACAAGCTTATAGAATCTGATGTTTCTCCCGCGCATCCCACAAAAGCCAAGGCTTTTTTAAAAGGCACCTTGGCCATGATGCCGCTGACAATAGCAGTGGTTCCTTGGGGAATTTTAGCGGGCTCCTTCGCCATTGAGGTTGGACTCACGCCCATTGAAAGCCAAGCCATGTCAGCCATTATCTTCGCGGGCGCGGCTCAGTTAGTGGCGCTCGGCATGGTCAAAGCCGGTATTGGTCTGTGGAGTATCTTAATTACGACGCTACTCATCACCTCGCGCCATCTGTTATATGCGATGGCGATGCGCAGTCAAATCAGTCCCTTACCATTAAAGTGGCGTCTGACATTGGGCTTTTTGCTCACAGATGAACTGTTTGCCATCGCCAATCAAGGCAAGTTGCATAAGTTCGATCGCTGGTACGCCCTTGGCGGCGGCTTGAGTTTTTATATCGGGTGGAACATAGCGACCTTGCTTGGCATAGTCGCGGGCAATGCTATCGAGAATTTAGGCGAACTTGGGCTAGATTTCGCCATCGCAGCCACCTTTATCGCACTGGTCGTGCCTACGGTAAAAAAGCCGTCGATTCTCGTCTGTGTATTAGTCTCGCTCACTCTCGCTGTGGTATGCGCCTTGTTTGAAATTCAAGCAGGATTACTGATCGCCGCCATTGCCGGAATGACAACTGGCGTACTTTACGCCAAAGTGACCAAGGAAGCGGAACGCGCAGAACAATCCGCAACTGAGCTTGCAAGCACACAAACCCAAGCAGAAACTGGGACTAAGACAAACACAGCATCAGGAGAAAAAGCATGATTTGGTTAATGATTTTCTCAATGGCAGCGGTTGTGTTTATTAGTCGTCATTTACTGCTCGAACCTAAATTACCGCTGCGATTAAGTAAGGGCACCCAAACTTTTTTAAGTTACTCAGCCCCTGCAGTACTGACCGCTATCTTCGCGCCCATAGTGTTTGTGCAAGAAGGCCAGCTCGATCTCAGTTTAGACAACAGCTATCTCATCTGCGCCGTGGTCGCGACGATACTCGCGCTCGTCACCCGTAACACCTTGTTAACCACAGTGTTGAGTATGGGACTGTTTTTCTTTATCCATTAAGCAAACAACATTAAGTAAACAAAGAGTCAGTGCCCTCAGTGGCACTGACTCTTGCATCAACCACTTAACCGCCTCTACGACTCTTTTACACAACCTAATCCCATCTGAGACGTCGTCTCTTAGAAAATCATTTTCACATATCTTTATCTTCCACAATCTTCATGTCTCCATACCCTTATGGCTCTACAAAAACAGTAGCGACTTTAACGGCCTTTCATACATCGACGATAATGGAGATATGAGATTTGTCTGCAATA
This sequence comes from Shewanella sp. SP1S1-7, assembly GCF_031932105.1. Taxonomy (NCBI): domain Bacteria; kingdom Pseudomonadati; phylum Pseudomonadota; class Gammaproteobacteria; order Alteromonadales; family Shewanellaceae; genus Shewanella; species Shewanella sp. SP1S1-7. The sequence continues at coordinate 59,343 of NZ_JAUOEU010000028.1, read as the reverse complement.
ACAAAGACTCAAACCACAAAGAGAAAATACTTAACCTAGCCATATTCACACTATTCATTGCCTAAAGACTTCCGCTCAAACATGTTATTTACTGTATCTATTACAGTATTTATCTCGGTATAGCTTTCGATATAACTCTCGGTATAACTATTGATATAAATCTCGGTAAAAAGAGTCCATTTAAAAAATTTTTCATAAAAAAGTCAGCATAAATATTAAATACGCCATACCATTAATATTAATCCACGCACAAAAATCCACCCATTAAAAATTAAAGTAAATACACTATATTATAAAGTTTAAAATACCGTTTAAAAATAAAATAATTAACACTTTTAACCTAACTTAAACACCATTTAAATTAATCTAATTTTACTTTGTTTAATAAAAATAAAAGTGCTAGTTTTTAGATGTGCCTAGCAGTAATGATTATTTATATGATTTAGGACTACATATAATTGCCATCGGCGCTCTCAATGAAAGGACGTATTTTATTAAAATAAAGGAACAATCATGAGAACAAAATCTAGCCTGAGTATATTAACTTTATCCTGTTTAACCGCACTTGGAACTGTTTCTTTGTTGGCCGAAGCGGCTATTCCGAATACTATTCCAAAACTGTCAATGGTAGAACACGCTGCCCCTGATCTTGATTCGCTTAAAAATGATGCGATTAACGATCCCTCGTTTATCAGCTCGTTATTCTCCTTGGGACACCATCTTGGATATGCATGGGCTGGCGGTACGGCATCCCAGTATGTTGGTGAAGACATCGAAGTCAGAAGAGAATCGAGCAACGAATACAGTCTTAAAGCCCGCTATAACGGCAATGATCCTTATGCAAGCGGCTACAGAGCGAATGAACGTTTGAAGGTGAATTTACAAAATATCCATTTTGTGACTAATCCTCAAAGCCTAAAGTTAGGTTCACCTCAAGTTTATGATCGTGAAGCTATTTATACCGCTCCAGTAGTGATTTACAACTGGGGCGATACCGAAGATACCGGTGTAGCCACCCTAAACTATGATTACACCACTAGCTGGGCCAAAACCGATAATTTCTCCTTCTCCGAGAAAATTGGCGTAACCAATAAATATGAAGTGGGTATTCCAGGAATAGGTGGAGCGAGTTCTGAAATCAGTGCCGAATTTTCAGCCAGCCAAGGTTGGAGTGAAACCGACGGTAAAAGTACAACGATTTCAAGTCAGGCACAGTACCGAGCAATTATGCCGCCTCGCAGCAAACGTTATATCTCAATCACTCTGTTTAAACAAAAGGCGGATGTTCCATACACCTCAAGTTTATATATGATGTACGATATAAAATATGAGAACTTCTTAAAATGGGGAGGTAATGCGCATATTAATCACCCGACAAATAGACCTAACTTCCCTTACACCTTTGGCGGAGCGAATGCGAATAATCTGAATGGGCCAGAAGCCTTAGTCGATCAATATCTTCATCAAGATATAAACGGTTATGGTGTTTGGGATTGGCCTGCAGCGATTAATTCGGCACAGTCAAAAAGTGGCTTTGAGTGGCAATTGGCGAATATTGTTAGACAACATGGCGCACCAATCAGCGGTAAATTTACCGCAATAGATTCGAGTCAATTTAATATAGATGCCAGTGAATCCTATCCGCTAACGGATGAAGATATTGCTAATCGTCCTAAAAGCGCTCAAAAATTAGGACTGAGTCGCAATATTCAAGTTGCCGTCGGCGAGATCCAAAATAATGATGAAGATGGTTTAATCAAAAAACTGCATATTTCGCAATCAAGCGAAGTCATGTTAAACAATTAAAAACGGTGAGTTTAGGCTCTCAATAATAGCTATGATACGATTTTCAGAGAGATCTCGATACAACTAGCAAAATACTAGAATGTTACTAGAAAATTAGAAATGTAAGATAAGCCACTCATTCGAGTGGCTTATCTTTTGCTTCGGCTCGCGCCTTCGCATGTTCATCCATCAGGCAAATATAATCTTCCAGCTCTTGCCCTGGTGCTTGTTCAAAATGACGGTTCAGCCGCACAAGGCCTGTGATGCGATCAACCCTGAAATTACGAAAAGCCGAACGTAGCTCACACCATGTCAGTAAGGTCCAAGTACCACGCCAAAAATAGATGGCGAGCGGGCGCACTTCACGCTCGGTGACATCGAGTTTGACGTCTTGATAGAAGAGTTTGACGTATTCGCGGCGCTGAGCGGAATTACGCAGCGGATCGAGGAATTGGAACTCATTGGAGTCGAGGTAAAAATCCGGTGAAAACATCAAGGATTGATAGGCTTGTAGTCGTTTTGGTAGTACGGCTTCGACTTTAATCATCGCCTGCCTCGCGGCGCTACCAAGCTCCTTGCCACCCCAAGTTTGCACCATACGCATGCCAACTTGAATCGCTTCGAGTTCGGCTTCGTTAAACATCAAGGGCGGAACATTGACCTCGTGGCGCAACAAATAGCCGACACCCGCCTCCCCTTCAATGGGAATGCCACTTAGACACAAATCCTGCACGTCACGGTAAATCGTGCGCGTGGACACCTCTAACCGTTCAGCCAACTCTTGGGCTGTGGTCAGGCGTTTATGTTTAAGAATTTGCACTATTTGAAATAGGCGGTCGGCGCGGCGCATTGACTCTGATTCAATCCTTTAGTTGCCTATCAGTTGATTAAGCATTGTGAGTTTACATAAATCACTGACATATCCTGATACTCACTTGAGTGATATTTTACGATTTAAATCATAAAATCCCGATATAAATCTCAACCTCAGTGGCGCTGAGATAGACTTCAAAATCAGTTTGATAACGTCGCTGATGCGGACAATCGTTAGCACTAAAATAGCCCCACACTTGTCCCCAAAGATCGATAACACACTGGGGCATGTCACCTTGACCGGTGAATTTAAGGTATTTACCGGCTTCAAGCTCAAGCGACGTGAAGTGGTTTGCCTCAACAGGGGCATCAATTGCCTTGCCCACCAGCACAGCAAACTCGCCATTCATGTCTGACTCATAGTCGTAATACACGCCATACATGGGCGAATTGAGCATAGCGGTGAGTTGTGATGATTCAAAAAAGGCTTGCCATAAACCGCCAATTTTAGCGCCATCGGCGGACATTTCGGCCCGATTGTTCGTGCGGGTGCTCAGCCCAAGTAGCGGTCGAGCATCAATATAAACCACGTCCATCTTTGTTTCTTCCATAGAAATCTAAACCCATACTTTAGTTAATTGCGTGATTTTAGCGTCGTGCCTTAAGGCCACGACGCTAATACATTAATCACTCGAGACTACTTATCCTTAGACCACAGACCCACTTTGTTACCTTCGCTATCGGCAAATAACGCGATATAACCACACTCACCGTCTTTTATCGGTGTGACTGGCAGGATAATCGTCACCTCTGCTGCGATAAGTTTATCCACTAAAGGTTGCAATTGTGCGCTGAAATGCAGATACACAGTGCTGCCTTGCATCGATGGCTGACTCATGCTGCATTTGACTAACCCTATGCTCGCCGCGCTCGCATCTTCGGTGACTATCGTCGCATATTCCATGTCTTCCATATCGTCACGTTTAAACTCAACCCCAAAATGCTGCTGATAAAAAGCAACGGCACGGTTCATGTCACTGACAGGAATTTCACCCCAAACTAACGGTGCAATAGATAACATTTTCACTTTCTCCTTGTTGAAAAATATCAATGATTCAAAACCTTATTTATAAAATTCAGGACTGAATCATTAACGGGCGACAACAAGAATAAAACAAGGCTACTGACAGCATGATGTCAGTAGCCTTTTAATAAAAGTGAATGTTGAGGTTTTTGGCTTAGCAGTTAAAAGCGTTACTTTGGCAAACTGGCTTGGTGCGCCTGAATAAAATAATCCATGGCTTTGCTCGCCCTCGCTTGGGCGCTGGCTAAGGTATCCGTATCGACCATAGTTTCGACCACTTCGTAGTAGCACTTAATTTTAGGTTCAGTACCAGATGGCCTGACGATCACCCGAGCGCCACCCGCTAAGCAATAGGTCAGTACATCACTCGGTGGCAAGTCGATTTTCTCAACGCTACCATCGGCAAAACGACGCTCAAGGGCTTTTAAATCATCGGTTGATAGCACGTCTTGCTCACCAATCTTCACAGGGGGATGTTCGCGTAAATAGGCGCCAATATTAGGCGTGTCAGGTTTTAGTGCAATACTCACCTGCGCATTGAGATGGAAGCCATGCTCACGGTAAATTTGCTCGAGTCTGTCCCAAATCGTTTGCCCCTTCGCCACCAGCTCGGCAGTTAATTGGGCAAATGCCACCAGCGCCGACAAGCCATCTTTATCCCACACCATGCTGCCAACTGTGTAGCCAAGGGCTTCTTCATAGGCAAACAGGAATTGATCCTCAGGGGACGTTTTCGCAATACCCACATTCATCAACCACTTAAAGCCGGTGAGCGTGGTAAAGCTTTGCGTGCCAAAACCCTGAGCAATTTTAGATAACAGGCTCGATGACACTATCGTTGTGCCCGTAAGACGTTGATGATCTTTGGCATGAGATAATAAGTAATGCCCAAAGAGCACACCGACTTGATCGCCAGTTAGCATCTGGTATTCACCATCATCGCGGCGCACTGCGACAGCAAAACGGTCGGCATCGGGATCGTTGGCACAGGCGAGCATAGCGCCGTGTTTTTTCGCCTCGGCGATCACTAAATCCATCGCGCCCTTTTCTTCCGGATTGGGGAAGTTCACCGTCGGGAAATCCCCATCGGGTTCGCGCTGGGAGGCTACCGAATACACTTGGGTGAAACCCGCATCTTTCAATACGGTTTCAGCCATTTCAGCGCCCACGCCGTGCATGGCGGTATAGGCTAAACTGACCTTTTCTGGAGCCGTATGGTTTTGCAGCACCTCAGCTTGCTGCACGCCATGGCGATAGCTTTGGTAAAAATCGTCCTGCAGAATAATTAACTTACCTTGTTTTACCGCCTCATCATGTTCTAAAAACGGAATCGCTTGATTCGCGGCGCGCTCAATTTGCGCGGCAATGCCAGAATCGTGGGGCGGAATAATCTGCGCGCCATTCTCCCAATACACTTTATAGCCATTGTATTGCGGCGGGTTATGACTCGCGGTCACTACAATGCCTGCTGCAGCATTAAAATGTTTCACCCCAAAGGCCACCAGCGGTGTCGGCGCCACTTTAGACGTTAAGCGCACCTTAATGCCCATAGCGGTCAGTACGCTCGCCGCATCATGGGCAAAATTGAATGAGTCGTGGCGACCATCGTAACCAATCACCACACCACGCTCGGCGGCATCTTTAATCTGATCAAGTAGATAAGCACCAAGGCCTGCCGAGGTTTGACGAATAACCAGACGGTTCATCCCCATAGGCCCAGCGCCGACCACACCGCGTAATCCTGCGGTACCAAACTCTAAGCGACCAGCAAAGCGCGCCGCGAGTTCGGCTTCATTGCCACTATCGACTAGGGTTTGTAATTGGGATTGAGTGCGAGGGTCAGGATCATTTTCAAGCCAATGGTTTACCTGTAACTGCAGATGGGTATTCATAACACGCCTCATTGAAAATCATTTGCAATCACATTAGGAAAAACAGCGGCGAAGAACAAGCTAATTTGCATTAATTTCAAAATGAGCTGAGGCTTAATTTCGGCATAAACTAAGGCTGAGCATAAAAAACGCACTATCTGGCCATTCATGCCGGATAGTGCGTTGGTGTTAACCTTAAACAAACTTCAACATTAGCGAGAAGGTAAAGTGCCCTCGAATACGCGCACTTTGATGTTCTTTTTCAGGTTATCTTGGTCTTCTTGCCATTCTTGCCACTGGGTGAGACTGATGCTGAGCTGTAATGAAAAGTCAGTTGAAATCCACTCTTTTTGCCCTTGGGCATATTTAGGTACGGGGACTATGTTGCTTGGCCCAACAAAGGATGCTGAGCACATAAAGGTTTTGAAATACACTTGGTCAATCGATAAATCGAGGGCGCTGGGCGATGTTAAGCATTGACCACTACCCGGCTCTTGATACGAGGCAAATTGGTACATGATTGCCGGTGTATTATTAGTGCTATCAGGAACGGATGCGGTTTGATGGCAAGATAAACAGCTACTTAATGCGTTATCCGCGGGGCCATTTAAACGCCCGTTACACCCTAAGTGTCCCGCATTGGTGTGCTCATTCAAGCGACCAACCACCTCTTGAAATACCGCGCTATCCTTAAGCCCTGTGATTGGATTTTGAGGGAATCCTGCCGCTCCTACTGTGGCTGGCGGCGTGTCATTCCCCCACATTAATCCCAGTGGAGAGATACGATCCCAAGGATTTTTCTCTTTCGCTTTAAACTGGCCATCGGCGACAAAAGTGCCATAGGCCCAGCCCACGGGCGAGCGGCTGTCACGCACTGCGATGTCAAACTGCAATAAGTACACATCGGCGACAGAGCGCGGGCATTGTTCTGTTTCCTGTTGAAAACTACAGGCACTGCCATCGGCATTTTTACATTCGCAGAAATCACTGGCACTGATATTGGCTTGCCATACGGGTACGTTTTCGAGGAAAGGATAGTTATTAGGCGTTGCGGTAGTGAACAGTAACTTGCCAATCACACTACCTTCATTAAATGCAAAATTTTGCTGGGGCATTACAGGCGATGGCGCCCCAGTCCATACCTTGCCAATACTATTTGCCGCTTGCGGATTATAAAACCCCACCGCCCACATAGTGGTTTTCAAATCGCCTTGGCCTTTTATCGCCATAGTGACGGGGGCTTCGCGGGTCAAGCCGTGGATAAATTCCCGCCCACTCATAGGATCATAGGTCTGATAGGGAATATGGTACCAAGAGCGAACCTTGTTATTACACAGATCCCAGTCCTTACTGATATCGCCTTTGTCGATATTCCCCTCTTGGATGTACTTCATCACAGCCCAAAGGTATTTCCACGCTTGGGTATTTTTCTCTGTCTCACTCAGACTTTTATCGAAGGGATTGAATTCAAGCCAAGGTGCAGCATTATCTTGCTGCGCACTCGAATAGGCATCGCTCAAGCTAAAAATGGGTCCCTTCCAGCCCGAATAAGCTTGGTTGATGATGACTTGATTGTCCCACATACCTGTTTTATTGAACGCGGGGTCTTGGAAGTAACTTGGGTAAGCTCCAGTACAAGTGGAAGTTACATTAGATGCTGTATCAGTTGCTTGTTTGTCTGCAGCTTTTGCACTGACAGTAGTCAATGAACAAACTGAGAGCATGAGTATGGCGGCAATGTTAAGTTTCATAATATCGTCCTTGAAGAGTATTAGTCCTAAAAACTCCCTTTGTGAGTCTCGGCACCAGCGGCGACTCAAAGTAAGCATAGACTAATTTTTAATATCCTCATTTTTTAACATCCTCTATAAAGCTTAACGATTCGGATAGTAAGAATATAAAAAAGGCCATTTAGCATGGGCTAAACGGCCAAGAGATTCGTTATTGGACTCGCCACGAGTCGCGCAAACTATTTCTCTATTTCTCTATTTCTCTATTTCTCTATTTTTCTATTTATCGATTTCTTGGCCGCGCGTTTTCCACAGCGAGAACAAGACCCCTGCGACTAACAGGCCGAACGTCACCCCAAGAGACAGTGCGGTTGGAATAGTAAAGTCCACTATGCCCTCGTGATTGAAATACACTAAGCCCACTTTCACCCCGATAAATACTAATACCACCGACAACGCGTATTTAAGGTACTCGAAACGGTGCACCATGGCCGCCAAGGCAAAATACAAGGCACGTAGCCCCAAAATCGCGAAGATATTCGAGGTATAAACGATGAAAGGATCTTGGGTAATCGCAAAAATGGCTGGAATACTGTCGACAGCAAACACTAAATCTGCGGTTTCCACTAAGATCAACGCTAAAAATAACGGCGTCGCCCACCATCCTTTTGATAACTGATGATCTTCACCCCGTACCCAGAACTTCTCCTGATGCAGTGTCGGCGTAAAGCGCATCTTAGTGCGTAACCATTTGTAAAACTTATTATCTTGGATATCACTGTGCTCGTCATTGGAGAAGAGCATTTTCACGCCAGTGAAAATCAAGAAGAGTCCAAATAACACCAGTACGCCTTGATACTGGGCAACGAGCACTGCGCCAAGGCCAATCATAATCGCGCGTAGCACTATTACACCCAAAATACCCCAAAAGAGCACTCTGTGTTGGTATAAACGCGGAATGCCTAAACTACTGAAGATTAACGCGATAACAAATACGTTATCCATAGACAGCGATTTTTCAATCAGATAACCCGTCAGGTATTCCATACCCGCCGTTGAGCCCTTGTACCACCACAGCCAAGCCCCAAACAGTAAGCCCATACAGATATAAAAGGCTGAAAGTTTTAAACTTTCGGCCACAGTAATTTCATGCTGCTCCTTGTGTAATACGCCAAGATCGAAGGCCAATAATGCCAGCACAAAACCGAAAAACATCAACCAAACCCAAAGCGGGTAACCCACAAATAGGGTGCTAAAAAACTCCATAAGTCTCCTTAAAAACCAACATAACGGTTGAGTAAAATCAGTACAATTGAGCAGATAGACATTAACTCATTGTAAAAATATAAACTGTGAAACCCTATATAAAAACGCAACCATCAAGATTAAAATTCTTTTATAATCAATATGATTTCACTACATACTTACACTTATTCTTAGAATAAAGTCACAGCTCAATCACAGCGCTTCCCTAAGCAAATCATCTAACCCATCTATTCGTCAGATTCATTTAGAGGACGGCCTCGAACGAGTACGAAGATGTTCTCAAATAGTACAAAATCGCCACACCGTCTATAGAACGACGAACAACAGCGAAATCAAGGCTAAAGACGCTAACATAAAACTGCCACAGTTGAATTCTGGCCACTATGTAGCACTCATTTCTTAACTGAAAATGAATAAATTGAGCCACAGAATCTGACTCAAAAGCAGGTTAAGCACAGTTTCAAACAATGGCGAAATGGTGAACTAAGCAAAATATTCATCAGTTTCAACCCCCTTGGCTGTTCCATAGCATCCGAGTGTGATTAACTGCAGCTACTGCGGCGTCTTTTAGCAATCAACAAGGCTGCAATAACCACTAATAATGAAAAATAATTAATAAAATTCATTACGATAAAATGAATCAATCGAAGCTTGGTGCATGAAGCGCCAGCAATGGGAGTCTTAAGTGTCAACAGAACAACATCCGCCACACGCTATGCAAGGCCCACAGGGTTCGCCCCCGCCCGAAATGCTCTTTGGGCATCCTAAGGGCTTGTTTGTCTGCTTTTTTACCGAAATGTGGGAACGCTTCTCCTTCTACGGCATGAAGGCACTACTGTTTCTTTATCTGATTAAATATCATCTGTTTACCGACGAATTTGGCTATAACGTCATTGGTGCTTATGGTGCCTTAGTGTACGCCATGCCCGTGGTCGGTGGTTTATTGGCCGACCGCTATATCGGCATGCGTAAAGCGGTGATCTTCGGTGGTATTTTGTTGGTCCTCGGCCACTTAGGCATGGCCTTTGAAGGCCATCAAGCGGTTATCGTCGCTGGTGAAGTTCAGCGCGATGAGCAAGCACTGCAGGTATTCTATTTATCCCTCGCCTTAATTATTGTCGGAGTGGGCTTTTTAAAACCCAATATTTCCACCATAGTCGGTCAGCTGTATCCAGAGTCATCTCCAAAGCGGGATTCAGGCTTTACCATTTTCTACGCTGGCATCAATTTAGGCGCCACCTTGGCCCCACTGATTTGTGCTTATTTAGGTGAAACCTATGGCTGGAAGTACGGCTTTGGTTTGGCAGGTTTAGGAATGTTAGCGGGTTTATTGGTGTTTATTCGGGGTAAGAAACATTTGCAGGGCTTCGCCGAACCCAGAGATCCCGCAAGAATTTTAAAGAAAACCGCTGGCATCACCACAGAGCAATGGATTTATTTAAGCGCCATCGGCAGCGTAGTGCTGGTCTGGGGCTTAATTCAAACCCACTCCCTTGTGCTTTCTATTAGCACTTTATTACCCGCTGTGAGTCCAGTTATTTGGTTTTTGCACTCAGTATCTCTGGTGCTCGCCATCGGGATAGGCTGGTTTATGGTGAAACACTGCAACCCGATTGAACGTCAACAGATGTCGGCCTTACTGCTGTTCATCGTTGCAGGTTTGGTCTTCTTCGGCTTATATGAGCAAACCTACGGCTCATGGGTAGCATTTTCGGACCGCGTGATGGACCGCAACATGCTAGGCCTCGAATGGAGCGCGGGACAGTTAACCTTCCTCGGCGCCTTCTTTGTGATCAGTTTATCGCCCATCTTCGCTTGGCTCTGGCCTGCCCTCGCCCGTAAACATTGCGATCCGAGCAAACCGGTTAAAACCGCACTCGGTATTTTGTTCGCAGGTTTATCCTTTATGGTGCTAGTGCTCGGGATCCAAATGCCGCTAAGCAGTGGCTTAGTGAGTATTTGGTTTTTAGTCGCGGCTTATTTTGTATTAGAAATCGGCGAGTTATTGCTTTCGCCCATTGGCTTATCTGCCGTAACTCAGCTGTCGGTAAAACGCGTGCTCAGCCTGATGATGGGCGCTTGGTTCCTCGGCACTTCATACTCTGAAATCTTAGCCGCCGAATTAAACAAACTCGCCGCGATTGATACCCAAGGTGGCGTGATAAGTGACGTACCGAGTGCGATGGCGCTATATGAGCAACTGTTTATCTTCTCGGCGCAAATTGGCGTGGTAATGGCGTTAGTCTTCTTTGCCCTTGCGCCATTAATGAAGAAAATGATGCACGAGAACACAGCAACAAATTAAGTCTAAGCCCAAGAGTTTAAAAGGAAAGGAAACTTGGCTTACTCTCGCCCTCTGAGGCGACGGTAAGCCAAGACAATAAGATGTAAAGCCAATAACCCCGTAAAAGCGGTGCAGAAAAAAAGTAAAGCAATCGAGTTCACTTCCCGCGGCGCATCATAATAGAGCGACCACCACAGCGGCCAACCGATAGCCGACAAAGCGGTAAGCTGCCACATACAGCGTTTGCAGCGGCCAATTTTTTGCCTGAAAATCGATGTATTACAGTCACTGCAACTCATAAGTCCCCAGCTAAACTATGCCCACAATAATAGTGCTAATAAGAGTAGGCATATTGAATTTCAAGCACACTCCGAAACTCACGCCTAATAACACTATAGTGACGCTTTAAGTCTTGCCATCCCTTCATTGATAGAGATAAGTGCACGATAGCCTAAATCTCGCTTGGCAGCGCTGATATCAAAATAATGGCTGCAGGATAACTGCCGTGCTACGAAGCGCGTCATCATGGGCTCTTCTTGCTTCTTTAGTAGAAAATACACAGTTTCCAACACGGCGCCTACTACATATGCAACAGATTGCGGCACGCGCTTAGTGACTGGCGGCAAAGCATCGCAGGCCAAAATAAGATTAAGCATTTTTGCCATAGTGATGGGTTCATCGTTACTCAAAAAATAGGCTTTTCCCTGACACTTGGGCTTTGCTTGACACAGTTCTAGCGCGGCCAGCACATGGGCATAGGCTGCGTTGTCTATGTAGATGGTATCGACCAGCTTATCTTCACGGCCAACCAGTTTAAGCTTATCTAAACGGCCCCGCGCCAGTACTCGAGGTACAAGATGGGGATCGCCAGGACCCCAGATCAAATGCGGCCTGAGCGCGACAGTTTTTAACGCATAGGGTGCAGTGACTTGAGATGTGTTCGGGATAGCGACTTGAGTAGTGGCTAGATTATTGTCTGAAATAGTGGCTGTCGTGGCTTGAGTCACTTGAGTTGCAGCGGCACTTTCAACCGATACGTCACCCACTTGATTGGCATCAAGCATCATCTTTTCGGCAATAGCTTTGGAATGGGCATAATAATTGAGGAAGGATGTGGCATAGGGAGTGGATTCATCTATACCGGATTCATCCTGCCCAGCAAAGGTCACACTCGGGGTACTGGTGTAGACTAACTTATTTATTTTTAATGCCTTACAAGCAGCAATCACATTTGCGGCGCCCTTCACATTCGGGCAAAAGTAACTGTCCCTATCGCCCCAAACGCCGGCTTTAGACGCCACATGGAACACGATATCGCAGCCTTGCATTGCTTGTTGCAACTGGTCTTTATTGACTAAATCCCCTTGCAACATGACTACGCCCAGCGCTTCAAGTTCGGGATAATGCCCACGGGCAAAACCTGTGACCTTAATGCCCGCGGCTAACAATCTCAAACAAATCGCTTTACCTAAAAATCCCCCCGCTCCCGTAACAAAGGCGTGTTGTACCTTAAGGGCGAGCTGCGCGAGTGCAGTTTGTTCAGCAGCATCAAATTGCGCAAGCGTCGTGCTCTTGATTGGGTTTATCGTCATTTAGGTATCCATTTCAGCACATTTACATGAACTTAAAGTCGGTGTAAGAAGTTTAAAATAAGCACAAGGGCTTAAAAATAAGCGAGTTTGTTCAAATGAACACAGAATATAACGTAAAAAATGCAGGAAAAAAGCCGCGGAGTTTTAAATCAACCTTTCGTTTGCGATTGTGCCCAAACGGCTAATTTTTCTCTAAAAATCTTGGCATTATGCCGCACATCCACAGGGAAATCAGGATGAATAAGAAAACGTCTTATGCCCTGCGTCTGGGCAAATTGCTCAGCGATGGTAATCAAATCTTGATACAGCTGTTGGCTCTTATTGCATGCCAATGATTGGTCGAGTTCGATACAGATCAAAGGCTCTATCTCGTTCGCCACTTTCACACCAACTAAGGCAGAGCGCTTCACATTGGGATGGGTATTAAAAATGCGCTCGCAGGGAATAGAATAATAACGCTTTACCAATTGGCCTTTACGGGTGGCATCGACTCTGTGGGCCTTGCGACCGCACATCCACAGTCGGCCTTGATCATCGAGATACCCGAGATCGCCCATGCGATGCCTAACGCTATTGGTGGCCGAATCCCACATCTTGGCCGCCGCAGTCGCGCTATTACCTTGGTTTTCGTTTTGGCTATCGTGCTGACTATTATTTAGATAATAGGACTGACTCACCATAGGCCCTTGCACCACGATTTCGCCGATTTCACCGTTATTCAGCACTAAGGCCTCATCCCACTCAGGGATAACGGCTTCACTGATGCCGATGATACGAATCGTCACGCCATCGATAGCGCCGCCGACACAAATGCCGCCGCCGTTATCTGTGATATCTGTGGTGGTAAATAACGCATCGCTAGCAATCATGCTGATCGGCAAAGATTCGGTTGCACCGTAGGAATTTAAAATCGGCACGCCTTGGCTCAGCATCTTGCTAAATCGGGCGATGGAAGCAATGGTGGCTGGCGCACCCGCAGAGATCACCCGCTGTACACTGGGCAATTTATGCTGTTTTTGTTCACCTGCGCGGCCTAAACGTTCCAGCAAGGCGGGATTAACAAAGATGTTGCTGCATTGATATTTCTCAATCGCGGCAAACAGGAATTCGGGATTGGCGGTGATAGGTTTGCTGGCATCCATTTCTGGAACGATAGACGCCATACCCAGCGCGGGGCCAAAGAGTGAAAACAGCGGGAACGTCGCTAGATCGCGCTCACCATGGCAAATGCCATAATCGTTTTTTAACGCTTGAATTTGCGCCTCAAACATCCCATGGCTATACACTACGCCCTTAGGCGTGCCGGTACTGCCACTGGTGAATAAAATGGCCGCCATCTCATCAGATTTGAGCATCACCATGGGGTATTCAGCATGTTGGGCTTGGGTGTGTTGAGCCGAGGCGTTTCGTGAAGAGCTGTTTTGCAGCAGAGTCGATAAACTGATGGCGCCAGTAGCGATGCGGATTAATCGTGCAGCTAAGCCAGTTTTACCGCCATCAACATTGAGCAATGACTTAATGCTGCCCTTACCCCAACCAAATAAACGTCTGGCGATATGGGCTTTGGGAATACCGATAAAAGCATCGGGCGCGGCTTCGGCAAAACACTGCTTAAGATTGTTAATCCCCATGCCGGGATCAACGAGGATAGGAATAATCCCCGCTTTAAACAGCGCAAAGGTGAGTGCAAAAAAATCCAGACTCGGCGTGACCATAAGCACAGCTTTCATGCCACGCTCAATGCCATGTGCGTTCAGCGCAAAGGCTATCGCATCGCTTTGTCTGTCTAGATTAAGAAAGTCCAACTCGCTGTAACGCAAATTCGCCACAGAAGCGCCCTGAGCACTTTGTACTGCTACTGCAAGATGGTGGGGAATGGCATGGGCGGCTTGCTTGAGATGACGACAAATATTGGCGTCACTGGCCATTGCTGACGCAGAAGTACCCGTTAAAAGTGACGTATCCAACGGCGTCACTACAGCGGCCAACAAAGGAGTCACTTCAGTCTCAAGCAAGGTCGACATTAACCTGCGGCCTGTTCGGACGGCGCCGCTGCTTGGCTGTCAGCCATAAAATCTTTGATATGGGCAATCACTTCATCGCTGGCATCTTCCAGAATGTAGTGACCACAATCGGCAAATTCATGCACGGTCGCATGGGGCATGTGCTGACGCCATTTTGCTAAAAAGTGCTTATCGAATACAAAGTCTTTGAGACCCCAGCAAATCAAAGTCGGCACTTTGGCAAACTGCGGTAAACTCGCAGCGATATCAGAGACTAACTGATAGTTTCTATCGCCTTCACGCAGCGGAATATCCTGCACAAAACGCAGCGTCGAAATGCGATTGGCCCAAGAGTTAAACGGCGCGACATACGCCTCACGAATGTATTTGGACATAGGCTGACGCTTCACGCCCACATATGAGGCGATAGACGAAAAGGCATTAAAACCACGCACCAGCACTGTGCCTAGCAGGGTATTACGACAGATCCACAGCGGCCAAGGAAACGGCTTAGTCTCGGGCAAATGGAAAGCGCCCGTGTTCAAAATTACTAGGCGTTTAATGCGCTCAGGATAACGCGCCGCATAACCCATACCTATCATGCCGCCCCAGTCGTGTACGACTAAGGTAATGTTTTCTTTCACATTCAGGCTATCGAGCAGGGCTTCGAGATCGTCGATACGGTTCTTAAGGGTATAGTCATAGCCGCTATCGTCTGGCTTATCCGACAGACCACAGCCGATATGATCTGGCACTATGCATTGATGCGTGTCTTTTAAGGCGCTCACGAGATTGCGGTAGTAAAACGACCAGCTAGGATTACCGTGAACCATCACCACAGGTTCACCTTGGCCCTCGTTGATATAATGCAGCTTGTTGCCATTACGGCTAAAAAAATGACGTTTAAAAGGCAACAGAGTGTCTAACATGACGCTTCCTATCTTTTGTTCTATTTATGAGAGCGAATAATGGTTTATTTTTAGCAGGCTTAGCTTATCGACGGAACGACAGACTGAGCTATCAACTGAATCATGAACTGACTTCATTTACTCGAATGTATGCCAGCCATCAAGCGAAAACGTGAAAGGTGCACTGCACCCTACCACTTAATGCCTAACATCATGCAATTCAATCCACTGCCTATGCCTAAAAAGCTCACTTGATCGCCCACTTGTAAAAAGCCTTGATCGTGCGCCATGGCGGCGGTCACAGGTAACGACACTGTGCCCATATTGCCCAGCAGCTGATACGTAGGAAATTCTTTCTCGGGGGGAATATTTAACGCGCTAAGCACTTGCTTACGGTTAGAGGCGCCTACTTGATGGCAGATCACTTTGTCCACTTGCTCAACCAGCCAATTACGCTGCTCAAGGAAATGCTCCCAAGTGTGCTTAGCTAGCTCAACGCCTTCTTTGAGAAGCGTCACCGCATCGGTACGCATAAACTCGCGGTACAGATTGTGCCCCACTTCCTGTAACCCCCATTGACACAACTGGTGATGCTCGGGCGCCGATAAGTGCGATGCGCCCAGCAATTGATGCTGACGCACATTTGTCAGCGGCAAACTGCCGTCGGTAAGGATAACCGCCACTGCGCCAGAGCCACCGGTTAAGGTCGCCAGCGACTGGGCAAAATTCTGCATAGTGGGATCGGCAAGCATGTTATCGATAGTGACATCGACAATATCCCGCGCCGATTCACAGGACACCACCATACCCGCCTTGATTTGACCCAACTCAATACGGTTAGCGATATCTAAAATGCCCGATAACACCCCAAGACAAGCGTTGCTGATATCGTAAATGGCGGTGTCTTTTGACACGCCTAATTCGGCAGCAACGCGACACGCAGTCGCGGGCTCATGTTGATCGCGGCACACGCCGGTATAGACAACAGCACCTAAATCGGCGACATCAATCCCAGTTTCAACCATGGCTTTACGGGCAGCTTTAATCGCACCGTCGGACAATTGATGTCCTTTTGGCCACCAGCGGCGTTCAGTAATCCCAGTCAATGCGGCAAGCTGTCCCATTGGAATACGGAACTTTTGATACAAAGGAGCAAGACGAGACTCTAGCTCACTACTGGAAACCACAACAGGCGCCAGTTCATAGGCCAGGCTATTAATAAATACGCGGGAATATTTCATGAAACTGTTTTATTCGCTCACTAGAATGACTGACCAACAGGTCAGCTTTCAGTTGTTATTCGTCATTAATGCGACATTTGAACAAGAAAAGCCCGATGATTCAATAAAAAACCATCTTCAGTGTAAGACTTGTCTCACAGCGCAGGTTCCAAACACGACGGCCCTGAATTCACTATCACTAAACTTAAATGCGCTAATATAGAAATACTTCATAAAAAACATCACAGTACAGCATATTTTCAGACACTCAAAATTATACTGACATTTTTTGCGCTAAAATCAGCGAATTTCTTGGTGTGACGCTGTTTGCACAAAATTCACCCACGCAAACACCATATCCTTGTTCCTGCAAAAAACAAGCGCGATCTAAGATTAACCATTGCTCGAGTACAGTGCGGAATAAATGCGCCACTAAATCGATGCGGCGAGTTAATCGTTGTCTTTGTCGCCCTATCTCAAGCCAAGCCTCAAAATCCCTATTTTTGGCTAAATTAACGGCCTTAATCTCGGCCGCCCACAGGCAAAAATCAGTAAAACTGCCGCTCAACTGACTCTGTTTTAACGAGGGTAAAGGTAAATATTCGTCGATTTGTCGACATTCACGTTGCAGTGCATCAAAACCTAAGCGCCACGCGATTTCTTGATGGCGCAGCGCCTGCTGTTTGGGATTGGCGATCACGCTCTGCTGCAGCGGTAACTGTAAATCATGGCGACTGAGTTTTAGGCTGCTCTGCTGAGCAAGATTGGATAACGGCTGATAATGGCTCGCGTGAATTAAATGATAACAACAGGGAGAAATCGCCAGCGCCTGAGTGCCCGCCTCGGCCGCCAGTGTTAACAGCCGAACATGCAAATCACCGCAAGCATGCAATGCAACCGCTTGCTGCCGTGCGATTAACGAATTGGCTTTTGCGGCGTGCTGAGCTGGTGCTTCAACTGTAGTAATGGATGTGGTTATAGATGTCGTTGTAGATGTGTTTGTCGCAGCATGTTCTGCACCAATGGCAAAGGCATCGGCACAAATAAAGGTCTGCGATAACTGCCACTTATCGGCAAAGGCCTGTCCTGCTTCACATAATGGCGCTTGCCATTCTAAGCTCACCACTTCGGCGCCGCGGGCTTTAGCAATCAAGCGGCCCAAATGCCCTTTACCCGCACACCATTCCAGCACAGGTAAATTAAGCTGGGGTAAATGCTGCACAAAGGCGGTAATTTGCTGCCATTTACGGCCTTTGATGTGCGCACTGAAATGCGCCTCATCGTCAAAGGACAAGCCGCCTTGCTGCGCTGCGGTGCTATCCGCAAGCGACGGTTCAGCCACGCCAGCCTTATCATTAACTGTCTTATCATTAAAAACCGTGCGTTCGGCAATGGATGCGGTGAGCAATGACAAGTCCCAATCTTGGCCTAATGCCTTAAGATCGTGGTTTAATGCCGGTGACAATGCCTTGACCAGCAAAGATTGCTCGGCGTCGAGTCCATCAAGCTCATCGTCAGCCAGCGCCCACACAGCTTCGGCCAACTGCGGAAAATCCTCTGCCCAAGGTAAAGCGTTCACTTCAAATGCACGCACTTGCCACAGGGCTGCACTCTGTTCAAGCAACTGATTAAGTTCGCTAAATCGCTGTGAGTAAGTGAGTTGTTGCTGCAGATTATCTTGGTTCACGTCATGCCCAGTGTAAAAAATACTTGTCTCACCTTAGGCCAAGGGAATGCGCCCTAAAGATGACTTTATGCGAAAAAATGTTAGTATCGCGGCCTTTAAACACTCAACCATATCGTTAACTGAGAAGACTCGGTTAACTAACCATAAGGCTCCAAAGGACACCTATGCTTTCACCTTGCGTCGCACGCTGCGGTTTAAATGACGAAGACTACTGCATGGGCTGCTTTCGACATATCGATGAAATCGTCAGTTGGCGCACGAGTAGCGAAGCGCAACAGGCGGCCATTTGTCAGCAACTCCCCGCCCGTAAAGCTTTATTTGAAGGCAGTGAAAATCAGCATATTTTAAGCCGTGATAAATGGTTAGCTGCCGAGGCGCGTTTAACCGACAAGGACTAAACCCGTCCGCTAACGCTACCCTCTGCACAATCTTATCCAGCTAAAGCCAGCAAGACTATTTTTTCAGCATTGATTTCAAGTCAGCAAAGGGATTGTAGGTCGCCGCCGCTTGCTTGGTTTCTGTGGTGCTGCCGTAGCGGATCAGTTCTTCGAAACGAGAATGTTCGTTGTCGTGGCAATACAGGCACAATAACTCCCAGTTTGAACCGTCTGACGGGTTGTTATCGTGGTTATGATCGCGATGATGCACTGTCAGTTCACTTAAGTTTTTCGGGGTAAACTCGCGGGTACAGCGGCCACATACCCAAGGATAAAGTTTTAACGCCTGCTCACGGTAACCGCCCTCACGCTTAGCTTTGTACTCCCGCGCATCGGCTAATACTTTGTCTAACTTACTCTGGCCTGGCACTGACGACATAGTGTAATCCCTAAAACAAACCCTAAAAAAATTGCCCCAAGGATAATCCGAGTTATCACTTGGGGCAATATCTCCCGCACTTTGCGGGTTAATGGTGCGCGATTTGTAGACGCAAATGGCTAAGCCGACCTAGGTTACTGGCTTAGCTAACTTAGCTTACGTTACTTAGCTTATGTGGGCATGATCGGCATTCGACAGATGCAAGTAGTGTAAGTATTTTTCATACTGAGTCACCACATCCGCGAGGATTTGCTCTTCGGTATACCCCATCACATCGTAATGCTGACCGCCTTGTTCTAAATACACTTCGGCGCGGTAATACAAGGTATTGCCCTGCTCGATTTCAGTCCCTATAGGGTTAGTGATTTCGAAACAACGGGTGCGTACTCCGTAAACAAAGGGCAAGTTCACCTCATTGCTAATCACCAAACGTACGCGGCCATCTAAGTATTCGAGATCGGCCACTATACCTTTGGTCATAAAGTGTTGACACACCTTAGATAAAGCGGGCGTCGCAACATTATTCAAGAATACTTGCGCTTCTTCATGGGTGGGATGCGACACGAGCACACCAATGCGCTCTTCCCAGCTCATGTTGGTTTTGGCGTACTGCACACTGGTATTGTGTAACTGCACGCTGTTGATCTTAAGCCAGTCATTCTTCAGGGCTTTAAATAATCCCAGACACATGAATAACATCACCACAAGGAACGGCATGGCGCTGGCGATAGCCGCCGTTTGCAGCGCCTGTAAACCACCAGCCAACAACAATACCGAGGCCACAACCCCTTGCAACAGTGCCCAGAAGATCCTCTGCCATACGGGCGCATTGTTATCGCCGCCCGAGGTCAGATTGTCAATCACTAACGACCCCGAATCCGACGAGGTCACAAAGAAGGTCACCACTAAACAAATCGCAATCCCTGAGAGTAAGGTCGGGAACGGCATGTGCTCGAAAAACACAAACAAGGCCACTGACACATCGGTATTCACCGCCTCGGCAAGGTAGGTTGCGCCTTGATTCATAATCGAATCAATCGCAGAGTTACCAAACACTGTCATCCATAGGAAGGTCAGCGCCGATGGCACAAATAACACACCAATCAAAAACTCACGGATGGTACGACCGCGACTCACGCGCGCAATAAAGGTACCGACAAAAGGTGACCAAGAAATCCACCAGCCCCAATAAAGCAAGGTCCAGCCGCCAAGCCAATCTTCCTTATGTTGATAGGCGTACAAGTTAAAGGTTTTGCCAACCAAATCACTTAAGTAACTGCCAGTGTTTTGCACAAAAGCCTGCAACAGCATGACTGTAGGGCCCAAGATCAAGACGATAAGCAATAAGATAATCGCGAGGCCAAGATTGAGTTCGCTTAAACGTTTCACGCCTTTGTCGAGGCCAGAAAACACCGACAGGGTCGCGAGCAAGGTAATACCGATGATCAAGCACACTTGCACTACTGCGTTATTAGGTAAACCTTCAAATAGATAACTCAAACCCGAGTTAACCTGCAACACCCCAAAACCCAGTGATGTCGCCACCCCAAACATAGTGCCGAGCACGGCAAAGGTATCGACAATATGGCCAATAGGACCATAAATGCGTTCACCAATTAAGGGATAAAGGGCGCTTCGTGGCAGTAGCGGTAACTTATGACGATAGGAGAAGTAGGCCAGACTCAATGCCACTACGGCATAAATCGCCCAAGCATGCAGTCCCCAATGGAAGAAAGTAATCTTCATCGCCTCTTTTGCGGCGGCGAGACTCTCAGGTGTAGCATCTGGCGGCGCCAGATAGTGCATTACAGGTTCGGCGACCCCAAAAAACATCAGGCCAATACCCATACCTGCCGAAAACAACATGGCAATCCAGCTTTTATAGCTGTAATCCGGCACAGAATGATCTGGCCCGAGTTTGATATCGCCAAAGCGACTGACCATGACAAAGATGATAAAAATCAGGAAAAACGCCACGCTCAGAATGTAAAGCCAACCGGCTTTCACTTCTATCCATGACTGTATTGATCTAAAAACGGTGTTAGCCTCTGTGGGCCATACTGCACAAATCATCACCATCAAGATGATGAAAAAGACCGACGAATAAAATACCGGCGGATTAATACTCGACTTGATCGACATTGACTCTCCCTATTTCTAGCGGGTTCACTCTCCAAATATCTCAGCGCACCAACGGAGAGATAGAACAAAACTTATACTCAAAATATGTTTAATGCTGCGGGGCTCATCTATGACCAGTATGGGCTCAATCCCACAGATCAATGCAACGACTCGCTATGGCTAAACGTGACAGGATCTGAAAAACGGGATTAACAACACACGACTTTGACAGCCGATGATTGATGGATAAATAGCGTGAACACCACTAAGGCAGTCAAAGCATGCCTTTAGCATAAAACAAATTTATAATTAGAATATTTAGCACAAAAAATGGCGACCATATTGGTCGCCAAAAAATTATACCACAAAAATCATCAAATTTAATTTTAAACGCTAAAACGCTTGAACCAACATCCGATTACTTAGTCGGTGTCTGCGAAATGCCAGCGGTTAAATTAAAGCGCATCGCCTCTTCAAACGACCAGTCGACCATGATTAAATCGTCCCGTTTGATCAAGCTAGTCACGCCCGCCATTTGGTAACTCAATTGGAACAACACAGGCACCCAATCGCCCTCAGGCAACGCATCTAACAAAGGCTGCGGCGGCGTATCTGTCATGATAAATCCCACCACAAAACTGCCATTCGCCTGCTTCACTAACACTGTCTTTTGGCTGGTCGGCTTGCCATCACGATTCATCAAAGAGGCGATATCACGGATACTGCCATAAACCGACTTAAACAGTGGGAAACGCATCAACTGGCGCTCAAGCCAGCCATAAAGCCACACAATCGGGCTGACTGAAAACAACAGGCCCACTGCAAAAACTAATGCCACCACCAGCATAAAACCGGCGCCGACAAAGTGTTGGTTAATCCCTACCAACTCTAAAATCACAATTCCTAAACCATCTAACGATACAAACAGCGACCAAAACAGCCACAAACTCAAGGCCATAGGTAATAGATTCATTAAGCCGCGGGCTAAGGTTTTCTTCATCACACTCTCATTCGGTCATAGGGATATAGTAGGCACAAAATATTTACGCAAAAAAACGCCACAAATGCTACCACAGAGTCACTTTTGCACCAGCACATGATGTAAGGTATCTGACTCTTATTCGTCTCAAGTGTAGAGATAGCGTTCAAAATCAGAGCCCACTCTGAGCCATTCTAAGGAAAGTAAAATGCGCGTAACCCGCTTAGATCATTTGGTCTTAACCGTAAAAGACATCGCCGTCAGCGTCGAATTTTATCAAGCCGTGCTCGGGATGAAGAAAGTGGTATTTGGCAGTCAGCGTATTGCGTTAAGTTTTGGCGATCAAAAGATTAACTTGCACCAAGCGGGCGCCGAATTTGAACCTAAAGCTGCAGCAGCCACGCCCGGCAGTGCCGATCTGTGTTTTGTAGTCAGCCATAACATAGAAGAAGTGATCGCGCATTTAAACGCACTTCAGATTGAAATCATTGAAGGACCAGTGCTACGAACCGGCGCCACAGGCCGGATAAACTCTGTTTATATCCGCGACCCAGATTGTAACCTGCTTGAGCTATCAGAATATCTACCCGCCTGCACTGGGTGAGCGAAGTTAAAAACTTCATTTGAATTTTTTAATCAAAGTCAAAGTCGTGGGGCTTCACCCCACACCCGACCAAGGAGGACTGCTCGTCCTATCCTCCTTGGATGCTCCAAGACGCCCCTACGGAGTTGAAAGCCCCTTGTGCTCATTGACAAATTTGCTATCGCTTCCGAAGGATGCGTCCCTGCACCTGCGAAAGCTAGTCGTTCATCCATGACCGAACTCACGCAATTTCTCTATTCGCCCTGCGGCAACTCCGAGGGGAGGTGTATTCCTTGGCGTTTTGAGTCGTTATATAGCGATTCATCAGCAAAATAAGCGCGAAAAATGAGAAAGCTAAAACGATATCAAGTGATTACCCATTAAACTGTATAAAAAACCGCTACCGCAAAAAAGCAAATTCCTATAGCATCATTTTTACCAATTGACTTGGATGTGGCAGCGGCCAAGTCCAACAAGCGAGTTATGCCCTGCAGACAGCGCAGCGCATAAATACTAAGACGTTAGTGCTCTAGAGGAAACCGATGAAATTTGAGTTTCAACAAGCCACAAAATCAGATCGAGATTATCTACTAGGTCTGCGCAAGTTAACTATGGTTGAGCATTTAGAAAAATCTGGTCAATTCTTGTCTGATAAAGAGCATGAAATTAGGCTTGATGATAAATATCATTGTTCGTATTTGGTGCATTATAAAAACGCATTAGTCGGTACTCTCAAATACGATTCAACTGAACTCGAAGTCGAGATAATGCAAATTCAAATACATCCTGACCATCAAAATAAAGGTTATGGGCGAGGCATTATTCAGCAAGTATTGAATGGTGCTCAGTCAAAGATCGTGTCACTCACAGTGTTAAAGGAGAATCCTGCATTGCAACTATATTTACGATTGGGTTTCAAAATTGTCAGTGAGGACATGTATGAGTATCATATGCAAATCAAGCACTAAAAAGTTACTCAAACCGGACTCCATAAACTGTGGCGCTTTCTGCATTTCTGCTTCGCAGGCATAAATCCCCCCAATTTAGTCCACAGTTTAGTAAAGCGTTAGGGTTACTTGGAGATTTGGTGGAAAATTTAAAGGCGAAGCTCATCGAATTAGAAGAGCATTTATTTAAGGCTGAGACCAGAGCTTCATACGGCGAATTGGATGAACTAATTGCGGATGAGTTCACTGAAATTGGTGGTTCTGGAGTTCGATTTGGAAAAAAAGAAGCTCTGGAGCGTCTGCCATCAGAATTGCCTCCTAAGATCAGTGCGTCTGAATATGAATTGAGACATTTAGCGCCAAATTGTGCCCAGTTACTTTATAAAGCTGTAATGGTAAAAGGTGGTGAGACAACCGCTATTTACTCATTACGATGTTCAATATGGTCTCTGATAAATGGGAGGTGGCAAATGATCTTCCATCAGGGCACCTTATGTAAAGCATTTGAGTAGTAACCCTAACAGGGCCATTAATTGCGCTCCCTACGGTCGCGCGGCTTATGGCGGCGTTATAAAGCAAAATAAACTCCGGCACTAGTAAGTAGAAAGTAAAGAGCTTTTGAGGTGGTTTAGCTGTACTTAGTTAACTCAAAATCAATGAGATAGGAAGGATCTATGAATTTAAGAAAGTTTGTAGCTCAAGACTCAACAGAAGTCATTTCATGGTTCTCAACTGAAAAGGAATCCCTACTTTGGGGTGGTTGGATGTTCGGTTGGCCACTTTCGGAAACTGAAATGGTAAACCGTAGTCAGCTTCCTGAAGTTGAGTTTATGGTTTTATCTAGTGGTAATAACAAGCTTGGCTTTATTGAGCTTCAGCACATAAGTGAAACTGAAATACGCCTGTGTCGAATTGTCATTAATCCCGAGTATCGTGGGCTTGGATATGGTAGGGGTTTAATCGCACTTTCTATCGCAGAAGTTAGGAAACGTGAACAGTTCAAAATTGCTACCTTAGCTGTATTTGCTGAAAACGTAGCAGCTTATAATTGCTACAAGTCATATGGCTTTATATCCGTAGACAAAGAGCCAAAGTTTAGAGAGTTTAATGGTCTAAAATGGCCTTTGCTACAGATGGAAACTGCTTTATAACTTGTAAATTAAAAGATTACGCGAATGCTCGAAAGGTGATCCATGGTGATTAGCGAGACGACCGTCCGCCCATGGACGGGGCCGAGCATCCAAGGATGGACTTGAACAACATCCCTGTTTAACGGCCAGTTCGCCGTCCATGGCTCTCGTTCATAAGCTCAGAAACCCTAGGTTTCTATTCACCGAGTCGGTGAGTGAATGCCATGGCAAGCCTTCATGTGTGGAGACCAGCAAACGCTAAGTCCTCTGAAGCAACCTCTTCTCACGACGAATAAAAGCCTGCTCAAAGTACGGTTCAAAATACAGAGAAAAGAGCAGCTCTAGTTAACCCGCTAGCGTCTTAATCCTCTCAAGTGTTTGCTGTGTCGCCAGATTTTGCGCTGCTAGATAATCCAATTTTAGCTGTTTGATGATGCCAGTAATCAAGACTAACTCCTGCTGTAACTGCGGAATTTTCGACATATCATGGGTGGGTAAGTTGATATCGACGGTATCAAATAAATTGCCAAAATAGCTCGCCATGATCAGCACTTTATTGGCTTTAAATTCGATACTCAGCCCCGACCCCCGCGCCGTTTTACGGAATAACTGTTCCAGTTCGACGAGGCGTTCCATCACGGCGGGAGACAACAGATATCGCGCATAATGTTGGTCATGGGAATACACTTCAAACATCGCCTCAAAGGTCACGCTTTCGAGTTTCACTCTGGGTTTCTTTAGGCCTGCCATAGTATTACCAAGGGAGCCATAGTCTTGGCTGACGACGGTATGGGATTCAAAGCTAAAGGGCATCGTCATGATCACGACCCCGCCCTTAAATTGGATCTTGTCTGACTTGCTGCCACGGGATTTTAAGGTTAATTCGCAAAATTCGAAGCTGATATCCTCTACCTTGCCGCGAATATGATCCTCTGATTGTTGCTTGCTAAAACGGGGCATAAGTTCGAAATCTGCCACTGAATCAAGGTTGACACAGGAGTCGGGGCTATAACGGTAGTCCCCTAGTTTTTTGAGTAAAACAGGCAAGATTTTATATTTGTAATGGCGCTTATATTGCATTTCAGGCAGATGAACCCACATCAAAATGCCGGCGAGAACGATCAGGCTCAAAATGGTTGGGTCATGGTTAGAGGCTAACGAGATTAAATCAAAAGCCAGTGCGGGCAGGCACAATAGCCAACCTAGACGCTTCGCCCATTTTTTACGGGAGAGTTTAGTTTCAAGCTTTTCAATTCGATAGGCTTCTAGCGGCGCTAATAGCTGCAATAGTTCGGCTTTAGCGTCCTCGGACAGTGGCGGTAATTCAGCGCGGGGAAAATCAGCGGGTAAATTCGCTTCAGAAATATGATTTCGAATACTTTTAAGAGCTTCGAAACCTTGCTTTAAAGAATACAATAATGGGCTCATCAACTTATCCATGTTATCGCCGACACAGCGCCCATTCCGTTGCGCTGCTAACCCCAAACCTTAGCGGTAACAAATAGGGTGGCGGTTAAATTCTGAGGTTAACATGCTGTGATATCAATCCACAGCTAAACACAAAAATGCTAGCACTTAGGCTTCGACTGCTTTCACTATCTAGGTCTACCGCCCTTTCCAGCAGCTAAAGCTTGTTGCAAGCATCAGATTAAACAAAGGTTAATTTATTGTAAACACAAAAATGACCTTCTTTATTCGCGGTACTGATCCAGAATGCCAGTTCACACTCCAATTTAACTATTCAACTTAGCTATCCAATTTCACAATCCATAGCCCAAAATCCTAGCTCGCTTTCTCTATCTCACGATCCTAGCTCACTATCCTAATAAACGATCCTAGCTCAGCATCCTAAAAGCAAAACGCTCCACAGAGACTGCGGAGCGTTGTATTGAGGCATTACAACAGCAGATTAATGCGTGTGTTAGCTTTTCATGTCCTTTTCCATATCTTCGTAGGAAGTATGGCGAACGTCTTTGCCTTTCACGTAGTAGATGATGTATTCACAAATATTTTTACAACGGTCGCCAACACGCTCAACCGCACGTGCCGCCCACAGTACGTCTAAGACGTCTGGGATAGAACGCGGATCTTCCATCATATAGGTCATTAACTGGCGGATAATCCCTTCGTATTCACGGTCAAGCTTGGCATCTTCTTTGTGCAGCTCTAACGCAGTATCGGCATCCATACGGGCCAAAGCATCTAAGGTCGCATGCAACATACGGGTCGCGTGACGGCCCATATTTTCAATGCTAACTAACAAAGGTTGTTGATTATTCAAACGCTTATCTAACGCTGCTTTAGCGATACGCACGCAGGCATCACCAATACGCTCAAGATCGGCGATGGTTTTTGAGATGGCGATAATCAGCCGTAAATCGCTGGCCGCAGGTTGACGCTTGGCGATAATGCGCGTGCACTCTTCGTCGATAGACACTTCCATGCCATTGACCTTGTGATCGCCCTCGATAACACGCTGGGCGAGTTCCGCATCCAGTGCACTGAGTGCGTCAATGGCTTGCTCGAGCTGACGTTCAACCAAGCCACCCATAGCGAGTACGCGGTTACGGATATCATCCAGCTCAGCGGTAAACTGTCCTGAGATGTGCTTACTTAAATTCATGTTTTCCATTTAGCCAACCTTTTACTTAACTGTTTACCAAGCATGCTCAAAGCCTGCGGTTGCGGCTTTATCCGATAGCGACTGAGCTAATTAACCGTAACGTCCTGTGATGTAATCTTCGGTCTTACGTTTTTTCGGCGTGGTGAAAATCGTATTAGTATCAGCGTATTCAATCAATTCGCCCATATACATAAAGGCCGTTTGATCTGACACCCGCGCCGCCTGTTGCATGTTGTGAGTCACGATAACCACAGTGTATTTAGTCTTAAGCTCGGTTATCAGCTCTTCAATCGTCAATGTCGAAATAGGATCGAGTGCCGATGTGGGTTCATCGAGTAATAACACTTCAGGCTCGATGGCAATGGCACGGGCAATTACCAGACGTTGTTGCTGACCGCCAGATAAACCAAAAGCGTTATCGTGCAATCTGTCTTTCACTTCGTCCCAAATCGCCGCGCCGCGCAGTGAACGCTCGGCCGCTTCGTCGAGTTCACGACGATTATTCAGCCCTTGCAATCTCAAACCATAAACGACGTTTTCATAAATCGACTTAGGAAACGGATTCGGGCGCTGGAACACCATGCCCACGTTACGGCGTAGGGCCGCGACGTCGATTTTCTTGTCGTAAATATTCTGGCCGTGCAGCAAAATTTCACCGTCAATATGGCAGTTATCCACCAAGTCGTTCATGCGGTTAATACAACGCAGCAGCGTCGATTTACCACAACCACTGGGGCCGATAAAGGCGGTCACTTGCTTCTTGGGGATCTTCATCGATACATTAAACAGCGCTTGTTTACTGCCATAGCGCAAGTCTAAGTTACGGATCTCCAACGCGGTGTCGGTCTGGCTTAAGTTCGCTAAATCAAAGTTGTTGGTTTTCATTGCTGTCGAATCTATAGAAATCATATTCAGTCCTAATACTTTCAGGATAATCGCTGATTAGTGCTCAAGCGAACGATATTTTTCACGCAAGTGGTTACGTACGCCAATGGCCGTCAAGTTGAGTGCCACAATCACAGACACCAGCAAGAAGGAAGTCGCATACACCAGAGGACGTGCCGCTTCAACGTTAGGACTCTGGAAGCCCACATCATAAATATGGAACCCTAAGTGCATGAACTTACGTTCTAAATGCACAAACGGGAAGTTAAAGTCCAGTGGTAATGTTGGGGCTAATTTCACTACACCCACCAACATCAATGGTGCCACTTCACCGGCGGCGCGGGCGACCGCTAAAATCAAACCCGTCATAATAGCTGGGCTCGCCATTGGGATCACAATGCGCCACAGTGTCTCAGCTTTCGTTGCGCCCAGTGCCAAACTACCTTGACGCACCGCACTTGGGATTCGGCTCAAACCTTCTTCGGTCGAAACGATAACCACAGGCAGAGTCAAAATGGCTAAGGTCAATGCCGACCAAATCACCCCTGGCGAACCAAAGGTCGGTGACGGTAATGCTTCAGCGTAAAACAGTTGGTCGATAGAGCCGCCCATCATGTAGACGAAGAAACCTAAACCAAACACGCCATACACGATTGATGGCACACCCGCTAAGTTGATTACCGCAATACGGATCATCTTAGTGATTGGGCCTTTCTTAGCGTATTCATGTAGATAAACCGCCGCGACCACACCAAATGGCGTCACAATAACGGCCATCAGCATTACCATAAACACAGTACCGAAAATCGCTGGGAAAACGCCGCCTTCGGTGTTAGCTTCACGCGGGTCGTCACTCACAAAACGGCCGATACCGATGAACCATTTACCAATTTTACCGATTAGGCTTAAGTGGTTCACATAGGTCACATCCAGCACTGTATCTAGCTTAAGCTCGACTTCTTCACCGCGCATATCACGCACGATTACTGAATCTCGCGCCGCGTCATCACGCAGGGCAAATAACGCTTTTTCAAGCACTAAGTAATCTTTTTGCAGCTGCGCTCGCTTGGCCACTAAGTCAGCTTTATTGCTGTCGGTCAGTTCGCCATCAAGCTCGTAACGACGCTCCTGTAAACGCAGTTTTTCAATGGCGTAGTTAATCGAGCCAATGTCTTGCTTCTGCAAATCTACCGCTTTGTCCGATAAGGCTACTGCGCGGTCGATGTGCTCCATTAAGGAGGATTCAATCGCATCGTTAACTAAATCCAGACGCTTGCCATTTTCAATCACAGCGATTGGATAACCGTAGAAGTTACCGTTTTTAGCCCGCTCAATCATGGCGACATCACTTGGCGTAGAACGGCTCAAAATGTCAGTGCCTAATATCCAGCGGAAATCTAGCCCTACAAATTCGCGGTTACCGGTTTTCACTAAGTAACGGGTGACGAACTCGCCAGGATGCTCTTTAAACACATGGCCCGCAGCAATCAAACGCTCAGTCGGTACTTCTTCCCTATCGTAAACTTCACCAATTAAGGTTGAACGTACACCCGTGTTATCTTCGAGTTCCCACTGGTAAACTGTTGCTGGCCAAAAGTAACTTAAGCCACGCCAAGCGATTAACAGTAATAAGCCTAAGACGGCAATCAAACTGATGCTCACCGCACCGCCCGTCATCCATATCCATGGCGAGCCTGATTTTACCCACTTACCCATTGCACAAACCTCTCAAGGTCACTGGCGAAATAGTATTTAATGTCATTGTCTTATCCCCGTTACAGCGAGCTATAGCGTTCACGTAGACGCTGTCTCACCACTTCTGCAATGGTGTTAAAGAAGAATGTAAAGATGAATAGCACGAACGCCGCGAGGAAGAGCACACGGTAATGCGAACTACCGATAGCCGACTCAGGCATTTCAACCGCAATGTTTGCTGCCAAGGTTCGCATCCCTTCGAACACGCTCCATTCCATAATGGCGGTGTTACCGGTGGCCATCAGTACGATCATGGTCTCGCCCACAGCGCGGCCTAAGCCCATCATGATGGCCGAGAAAATACCCGGACTTGCGGTTAACAACACCACACGAGTCAGTGTCTGCCAAGGCGTCGCACCTAAGGCTAAGCTGCCGTTCGATAAATGACGTGGCACAGAGAAAATCGCATCTTCCGCGATAGAGAAAATCGTTGGAATAACCGCAAAGCCCATGGCGATACCCACTACCAGCGCGTTACGTTGGTCGAAGGTGATGCCCAATTCGTTGGTGATAAATTGACGGGTATTACCATCAAACAGTGCCACTTCGATAATCGGGCTAACCGCAAAAGAGAACCAACCCACGAAACAAACCACAGGGATCAACATCAGCTCTTGGTACACTTCGGGTAAACGTTGTTTCCAAATAGCAGGTAACTTACTCCAGCCATAGGCCGAAGCGAGAATCGAGGTCGGCAACAGGGTCAGTAAAATCAAAATGCCGGGGAGATGTTCTTCAATCAACGGCGCTAACCACAGACCCGCCAAGAAACCTAAAATAACCGTCGGTAAGGCTTCCATGATTTCGATGGTCGGTTTCACTAAACCGCGCACCTTAGGCGACATAAAGTAAGCGGTGTAAATCGCACCGGCAATGGCTAAAGGCACGGCAAATAACATGGCATAAAATGCCGCTTTCATTGTGCCGTAGGCCAATGGCATTAAGCTCAGCTTAGCTTCGAAATCATCAGACCCCGAAGTCGATTGCCATACGTATTTAGGCTCTGGATAACCCTCATACCACACCTTGTCCCACATGGCGCTCCATGACACTTCTGGGTGGGAGTTTTCCACACTGAAGATATGCAGCTTTTTGTCCGCCTCAACGACTATGCCGTTTGAGCGTGGGGTAAATCCCATTTTACCTGGGTTTTTAAGGTCGAATTTTTCGTCAAACAGTTCACGATGACTCGTGGTATAGAGCAATGTCAGCTCGCCCTCAGGGCTCACAGTCGCAAAACTCTTACGGTAGAATTCAGAGGTAATGGACTCAATAGGCGGTAAGTCATCAAACTGGCGTATTTCTTGATATAAACGCCCTTTTGGACCACTGACTTGGAAGTACTGGGCCACAATACCTGTGTCGTAGCTGACCAGTAAGGAACTCGCGCCAGCCAGCAAAGCCACATTATTCACTTGTGCTTTAGCGCGTTCAACATCA
Organism: Shewanella sp. SP1S1-7; assembly: GCF_031932105.1. Taxonomy (NCBI): domain Bacteria; kingdom Pseudomonadati; phylum Pseudomonadota; class Gammaproteobacteria; order Alteromonadales; family Shewanellaceae; genus Shewanella; species Shewanella sp. SP1S1-7. Next base: position 27,821 of record NZ_JAUOEU010000028.1, on the reverse strand, counting down.
ATCACCTGCAGCAGATCTAAGCTGTCAGTATCACGGATGTCGTACACGAAGATTTTATTGCCAGTTTGCAACATCAATTGACGTTGATCGGGCGTCATCAGCTCATGGGAGACTTTCTTCGGTGCATCTTGAATTTGTGACGTCGTAGACACCCACTCCACTTCTTCAGTCATCATGTTCTCTTGCCCTTCGAGGCGAGTCAGGCGCCAAACGCCGCTCTCATCTTGATAGGCAAAGCTCATTTTGTCTGAACTGTAGGTGAAGGTCAGTTTATGAATCGCACTGCCCGTTTCATCGACTGTAATTGGGGTTTCGCCTGCGGGATAACGCAGTTTAGGCGTGATTAAGCGCTTGTTGTTTGGATAACTTAAACCAAACTCTAGGCCAGCCACTAGGACCTGACCATTACTTAATCCCAGCGCAAAACGCTGTTCGCTCGGCACGGCAACTGCGGCACTGGTCACAGTCACGCCCGCTGGCAACGGCGGTGTAAAGCTAGAAAGTAGGCTACCGTCGGCAACGGTATAGAAGTCCACTTGGCCATCAACGGCCACACGGTACATCACCTCATTTTGCTCTTCAGCGCCCACCATTAAAGTAGGTACATCCGCGTGTTGATAGCTCACCGTTTTAACCGGCGTGACATCAGCACTATCGAAAATGGGTTTAATCACATACAACAAATAAAAGAAGATCAACAATAAGGCGACAAACACCATAGTGCCGCCGATAGTGACGCCGATTTGCGCCGCTTTATCCTTAAATGCCCTGCGATTCGAGCGTCCGCCTTTAAGCATACTGTGCGATGCAGGACCAGGTTGAGTGACCTGACTTTCCATTAAGAACCTCTATTATTAATAGCCAGCGAGTTTTTTCGCTAGGATTTGCCGAGTGCTATGCTTACACTGTTTGAACGTAAACTGAGCAATAACAATATCCTTTATTCTAAGTGCGTTGGATTATATGACGCAAAGATGACAGTTGTGTTACACCCCGTTTTAAAACAGGTGCCTTTTACAAAAAATAGGAGTCAGTCACTATGCTACGATATTTGATCACACTACAAGCACCTGATAGAAAAGGATTAGTAGAACAAATCGCCCATGCGGTGAGCCGTCACGGTGGCAACTGGCTCGACTCGGAATTGCGCCATATCGACGGTATCTTTGCCGCAATTCTGTTACTTGAAGTGCCTTCACTGCGTATGGATGAGCTTATTGAGGCGCTGGAGTGCATCGATAGCCTCACCCTCACCTATGCCAAAACCTCGGTCGCGCTTAAACCCATCAAACGCTTAAGCTACAACCTAGTAGCCTATGACAGACCCGGACTCGTGCTCGATATCTCAAATAAGATCAACGCCCTTGGCATCAATATCGAGCAGTTTAGTAGCCAATATGAAACCGCTGGCCACACAGGTATCGCTCTGTTTCGGGCGACTATCGGCCTTGGACTCACAGATCTCGCCCAAGAAGAGCAACTGGTAGCATCCCTCTATGCCCTGGGTGATGATCTCGTGCTCGATAGATTAAGCCGTTAACCTTTACGACGAGCGAACACTTAGCACATTTAGTGAGTACATTTGCCATAGCACTTTCAAACAGCACTTAAATGGCACTTAAAACGCTTTTTAAAAAATGCATAAAATAGAAACGCCGCTAAGCAGATGCCAGCGGCGTTTTTGTTTAAGTCACTTTTTGATGCCGAGATTTGACTAGGTAACGCAGTGGCACTTGGGAGATCAGCATCCCTAGCAACATCAAGCCACAGCCGAATAATGCCCGCACACTCAAACTCTCATCGAGGAAAATAATGCCGCCAATGGCCGCAAATACCGTTTCTAAACTGAGGATAATCGCCGCATGGGCAGGATGCGCATTTTTCTGCGCCAACACTTGCAAGGTATAAGCAATCCCCACCGAAATCAGCCCTGCATAGAAGAGTGAACCCCAAGCCGCCATTACACCATCGAGCGTGGTGACTTCAATTACCGCCGACACCATCAAACTCAGCACGCCGCAGACAAAAAACTGCATCATGGCTAACACCACGGGCGAAATCCGCTTGGCAAAATGATCCACCGCCAAAATGTGCAATGCCCAAAACAAGGCGCCCACCAACTGCAAGGCATCGCCATAACCTATGCTGATGCCATCTTTAACGCTTAAAAAATACAAACCGACCGCGGCAATCGCGCAGCCAAGCCAAGTATTCAAGCCGGTCGTATGTTTTAGCGCTAACCCAAGCACAGGCACTAACACTATATATAGGCCAGTGATAAAGCCCGCGTTCGCTGCTGTGGTGTATTGCAAACCGACCTGTTGAAATGACGCGCCCGCAAACAGTAAAACCCCAACCAGCAAACTGCCGCGCACTAAATCCTTTGGCGCACTCACATGCAGCTTATTTTGCCGACGCAAGTACCACACCAAAGGCACTAAGCTAAACGTCCCCATTAAAAAGCGAATGCCATTAAACGCAAAAGGAGAAAGATGTTCCATGCCTAAGGTTTGGGCGACAAATCCAAAGCCCCAAATCGCGGCGGCAAGCAGTAATAACAGGTTGGCAGGCAAGATAAATTCTCAGCGAACAAAAAGATCACAAGATTACCTAGCCGCGTGAGACTTGTCCAAACATGTTGCAACTTTGTAGTTAACACCTCTCTTGGAGCGGTTACTTTTTCGCTCGCAACTGCATGCGCTTAGCTTGACTGAGGATCTCATTTAAAAACACGGAATCCGTTTGTTTTGCCAATAGCACGGCTTTGTCGGAGGCTTTTATCGCCTGTTCAAGCTGCCCATCCAGATCATAGGCGGTCGCTAAACTGTCCCATAACACCTCTGAATAGGGGAACACCCGCGTCCCCTCTGCGAGAATTTCAACGCCCCAAGCCGTTTTTTGTTCATAAGTCGCTTTGAGCCCATAAACATTATATTGCTGAGCAAAGAGTGGAAATTCATAGCCAAACTCAGCGCTCTTTTGTCGATAGAAGTGTTTTAGGTCCTTGAGTGGCATAACGGCAATTTCAGGCACAGCATTCCAACCAGCAAAAAGGGTCTTTAACGCCTCAATATTGCCAACAAGCGGTGTACTGTCGTGGGTTTCATCGGGGAAGTGTTTGTAAAACCAATGCAGTGGCTTTGATGTGTTACCCGTTGAGTTTGTACCTAAGCCGTCTTGCAACTGCTTAATTTGCGCCGCAAATGCGCTCGCCATTTCATTGGGTTCACTTGCCATACTCAAAAACCAGCGCAGTGGTTTCGCACGCTTAGCGTGTAATAACTCGGCCGACTTAAGCACTAGCCAATCACTGTCCCACCATAAACTGGGACTGATTGAAATAACTGCATCAAATTGGCTATTTGGCGTCAAGGCCACATAACTGCTAAACAGCCCAGCGAAAGAATGACCCGTGAGTATTTGATAATCCGAGGTGCGGTATTTTTTGCCTAATGTACTGAGCAGCTCTTGCTCTAAAAATTGCCTGAACTGTTCAGCACCACCGGAGCTGTCTTTAAATTTATCGATTTGAGTCGGCGTGAAATACTTCATCCTTTGATCCGAACTCACGCCAACTGTGATCATTTCCGGAATAATGGCATAAGTACTTAAAAAACCGACATTCGCCGCCACATGCTCAAATTGGGTAGAGCCATCTAATACGATTAATACCGGATAGTTAAAATCGTTGGAATGCGCATAGGTATCTGGCAAATGGATTTGTAAGTTGATGTCATCATTCAGGATTTCTGATTGAATTACCGTCTTATCCGTCTGTGCGAAGACAGCCGTTGAAAAGAAAAATATCAGCACTAAAACCAACCGCATAAGTACACCTCCATTTGTAATGCTGGGTAACTTACTGGTTTTCATCATAAGACTCAAATCATTACCCTCAAAAAGTCTGATTAAGATGATGGAGTTGAGTACAGTTTACAAAGACTCAGTCAATCAGCTCATTCAATCGACTCACTTATCACGAATTCCTATCTAAACTGGCTTGGATAATCTTGTATACTGACGGCCACGCAATGACGATATAACGAAAGCGTGCACTAGACCGCATGATGAGCGACTAAGCTGCACCAGAACGCAACACATTAGGATTACCATGTTAGGAACGCTAAAGAAGATGCGCGTACAGTTAGATGACGCGCAACAAGTGCAATATCAACTCGTTGTCGGTGATGAGTTACTCCCGCTCAATCCATTGATAGGCAAGCAATTAACCTTGACCCACACGGGCAATATCTTCTGCTGCAACTGCGGTAAAAAAAGCAAGAAGAGTTACTCGCAGGGCCACTGTTTTGTCTGTATGCAAAAGCTGGCGAGTTGCGATATGTGCATCATGAAGCCGGAAACTTGCCATTACGACAAAGGCACTTGCCGCGAACCCGAGTGGGCCCAGAGCCACTGTTTTGTGCCGCATTATGTATATCTGGCAAATACTTCGGGCGTTAAAGTCGGCATTACCCGCCACACGCAACTGCCTACCCGCTGGATTGACCAAGGTGCCACCCAAGGTTTGCCGATTTTTAAAGTGTCAACAAGGCAACTCTCAGGTCTGCTCGAAGTTGAATTGGCCAAACTGGTGAACGATAAAACCCATTGGCAAGCGATGCTCAAGGGCCACGCCGACGATATCGATTTAAAGGCTAAGGCGGCGGAACTGATCCCGCAAATTGAGGCTAAGTTGCACGAAATCGGCATGCAAAAAGGTGATTACAGTATCGAGCGTTTAGATGAAACGATTCAGTCGATTCACTATCCCATCGACACCTTTCCGAAAAAGATCACTTCCCACAACTTCGATAAAAATGGGGTGGTAAGCGGGATTTTACAGGGGATTAAAGGTCAGTATCTGATCTTCGATACCGGTGTGATTAACATTCGTAAATTCACTGCCTATGAAGTGAGCGTGGAGCTAATATAACTTCATTTTTATTCAATTCAGTGTGTTGCTATCTGTCATGGTTATCAACACACTGATAGCGAAACCTCGGCATGCTCATGCATTGAAACTGTGCCAGAGCATAGGTTAATTGATTGCCGCCGTCTCGTTATTACCCCGAGGAACTCGAGCCTTGCCTCCGTATGGATGAAAATGGCGCTTGGCTTCCCCAAAGTAAAAAACATCTTTATATGGAATATTTTTGATGAAACAAGGACCTCAACATTTTATCCGTCGCTGTGCATTCCAACAAAAATTACGTAGTAAGCAATCTGGAATATTTTTGCTCTTGATAATCCCGCTGATAATAGCAAGCGGCCCTTGGAAGGAACTGACAGCATCGCTTTCGACAGAACCATGGGATATAGGATTTACAATTGTTGTCGTTTTAGCCGTTGTAGTGGCATTTTTCTTCGTCTTCATGATCATTTCTGAATCGATAAGACTAGGCAAAGCCGCTAAAAATGAACAAAGGAATTTAGCCGAAGCGGGGCCAGATGGCTATTACATTGATATCTATCAAGAAGGCCTCATTTTTCATGTTTACGATGCAGAATTTCATCTTTTTGAGATGAAGCAGCAGTTTGTCCCTTTGGATGAGATTGCCAGTACAAAATACTCAAAACGCAGAGGCATACGTAGCTTCACGATCAACTTTGCCCACATTTCCGGCCAAGTGTCGTTCACGCCTAGGGAAATAAATGTGGATGATTTTGATTTTATAAAGGAATTTCTTGAGACTCATATTTCCAACCGAGGGAATAAGCCAGCTTAAGATAGGCTGGTTAATTAAACATAGGCGCGCTGCATTGTGTACAGCTTAGGTCTCACGCAACGCGCGCTATTATTGGACAAGCTTGGTTTAGAGGAATGTGAAGAGGATGCACTAACCTTGCGCTTCCATGTAGACAAGTTCCCAGATATGCCCATCGGGATCTTCAAACGCATGGCCATACATAAATCCTTGATCTTGCGCTTGACGATAGGCTTTGCCGCCATGCTGCTCGGCAAGCTTAACCAAGTGATCGACACGCTCTCGACTGTCGCAGTCTAGGCAATTGAGCACTTCTGTCGTGGTATGAGCATCCGCAATTACCTTATCGGTAAAACCAGAGAAAAAAGGCTTAGCCAGCAGCATCACATAAATATTGTCCGCAATGACGACGCAGGCAGCCTGCTCATTGCTGTATTGCTCATTGATGCCAAAACCAAGACCTGAGTAGAAAGCGCGTGAATCCTGAACGCTCTCGACTGCCAAATTAACAAAGATGCTTTGAGTCATAATAATCTCCCTTTATAAGTGCTAACCGGACGTCAGACTAAGTCCTATAAACAGGACGGTAAATCGTCCTGTTTATGCTTGTTACAGCCTAAACTATGATCACTAAAATCTCACGATACTAAGCGTAATTCAGGATAAAAGCTAAAAACCCTATCGCTCATTTCCTCCCTAAAAGAACAAAGCGAGTATCTCACTCGCCTTATGATTGCGCCTAGTTGACGGCATTATTGCACCGCTTATTGCACCGCATGGGTGACGGGCAGCGCTGACAACATTTCATCGATTAAACCATCGAAACGGGTTTTGACTTCATCCATATCCTTAATGTTGGCAAAGCCTTGGGCAAGGACTCGCCATACCATTTCAGAAGATTGCCCCACGATCGCTGTCGGCTTAAAAAGGCTAATGAGTACTGAACCCTTATCGTATTTTTTAGGATCCACACCTTGGTTTGACAGACCCGGCACTAAGCCCGCAGCGGCCAATATCTGCTCGTCAGACATTAGTGTACCCATGGCAACCCCAAAACCCACTTGGAAGTCAGCGAGTTGCGTATCTTCTACCCAGCGATACCCTTTCGTCAGTAGCACCTTTTTAAGGGTATCCTGCATATGTTGCTGGACTTGCTGTTTATCGAGCCTAGGATCAACAAAGATTTTCTGTAAAGTGGGGTGCCAACTGTAGGTCATGGCGCTCGGCGGTAATTGGCTCAAATCCCCCGAAGTCACGACTGTGGTTCGCAACACCTGCGAATCCTCCACACTCACACAGGCTGTCAACACGGCCAAACTGATGGTTAAAAACGTCAATAAACGCCCAATTTTTTGTGGTAAATACATGTTCTTTCCCTTATTGCGATTTTTACAGCTTAAGGATAGTTGCTATTTCTCAGACTGAAAGTCTATATGCATCATGGTGTTAAATCGTGCTTATCGACAAGGACTACGGTAAGACAATCACCCCGGTTCAATTCGTTATGATTTGTTACTTATAAAGCCCACCCTGCGTATAGGCGCGGTTCCGTTTACCCGCTAGAATGCTTCGCTTAACGTCAGTGATAGTCATACTTCGGCACGTAAATTCGAGGTAGATTTCCCTATCATAATGCCAAAAACGACAACAAAAGGTGTGAGATCTATCCATGGAGTTAATACTCGCTATCGCGCTATTCGCCTTCTCATCGGGGATCACCCCAGGGCCGAACAACATAATGCTGATGACCTCAGGGGTTAACTTTGGCGTGAAACGCAGTATTCCGCATCTGCTGGGAATAAGCCTTGGCTTCCCAACCATGATCCTCGCAATTGGCTTAGGCTTAAGCGCGCTCTTCCAAAGCTATCCTATCATCCATCAAGTGATTAAAGTCGTCGGCATAGGTTACCTTTTGTATCTGTCTTGGCTTATCGCCAACAGCAGTAGCAAGATGGAAGGCAAAGCCATTGCCAAACCCTTTAGTTTTATTCAAGCCGCAGCGTTTCAATGGGTGAATCCTAAGGGCTGGATCATGGCGGTGGGCGCAATTGCAACGTTCACATCAGTACAGCAAGATTTAACCCCGCAGGTCATCACTATCGCGACAGTATTTTTATGTGTCGCCTTCCCCTGTGCCATTGTGTGGCTCGGTTTTGGCGTGGCCCTTAAGCGAATTTTAAAAAATGAGCGCCAACAGAAGATCTTCAATATCACTATGGCAGTCTTGCTTGTGGCGTCTATCATCCCTATGATCGCCCCCTAATTTTTGTCAGCACGAGCCACGACCACCATGAACGAAATCGACATGATCATTGAACAAACCGACAACTGGGTCAAAAAAGTGATCATGAAATACAATATTTGCCCCTTCGCCAGACAAGAAGTCGAGCGCGGCAGTATTCGGTATCTAGTGGTTGAACAAACCAAAGTCAAACTCGTGCTTAAGGCATTAATCGAAGAGTGCCAATACCTCGACGCCCACCCCGAAGCCGAAACCACGCTGTTTATTCTCCCCCGAGGTTTTGAGGGTTTTTATGCCTATCTCGACCTCGTCGACATGGCAACCGATACGCTTATCGAGCATGAGTACGAAGGCACTTACCAACTCGCCACCTTCCACCCAGACTATTGTTTCGATGGCGAACCACAGGACGGGGCAGCCAACTTCACCAACCGCGCGCCCTACCCAACCCTGCACATCATTCGCGAAGCCAGCATGGAGCTCGCTCTTGCCAGCTACACAGATCCCGAAACCATCCCAGAACGCAACATCGCCTTTTGCGAACGCAAAGGCAGCGACTTTTTCGTCAAACTGTTAGCAGAGTGCATGGGGAAATCCTAGCGCAAATTGCTGGTCTCACGCTTTCAGGCATTCCACAATATTAACCTTACGCTTCGAACTATGGCTTCATTGCTATTGGATAAATGCTGCAATTGCTATCGATAAGCCAAGCTAATGAGGCGCAGTCAATCCAGTGACTCGCCATAAAAATGCTGCTATGAGCGTGATTGCGGCATCCGTTGTATAGAGAAGTATCGATATCACGAGCACATCATTGCAAAATCACGCCTGTTCAAAAATTAATTTTTACTATTAAAAATCAATAAATTAAATAAAAATTAAGATTAAATTATTATTTAATTCACTTTTGTTTTTTGACCTCCTTTATACCGATACCTAAATTACGCCGCAGTTGTAACGGTTGTCGTTACTTAATTTAAGTTAAGGCTAGCTTAGCCATTATTGTTAAGGGTGTTTTATGTTGCGTTGTGTATTACTCGTTGCTGCGTTAAGTTCAGTGTTGATGGGATGTGGTGGTTCAAGCACAGACAACAGTACAAAACCCAAGCCCGATGAGAATGGCGGCACTAAAGCCAAAAGTAGATATGCTGAAGGGATCTATTTGCTCAGCTTGGCACAAGACGAAGGCGATTTTATTCGTGGTAACGACGGTTATAGCCAATATGTAGGTGTTGGCTTTGCACTCGACCTCTATCCTTCTCAGCAAGAGTTGCAAGCCAGTGTAAAGCAAGTCGGAAAAACTACAGCAGACTGGTATAACATCAATGCAAAAGCAAACCAATTAAGCGCATTTGACAATAATATCAAAGTTAACTTTTGTAGCCGCGATGGACTAGGTAAGTGCACTATCGAGCAATCCAGTATTGAGCGTGGCGATACTTGGTTAACTCCGCTATCGAATGCTCATAGAGCACAATTGCAAGCCAATCAATTTGCCGACAATATCGAACCGCTGTTCACCGATAAAGGATTTACGATGCGTGTTAACGATAACCCACAGTTATCGGCACTATTAATCCAAGTCAAAGCAAGACCTTTAACCGCGGCATTGATGACAAGCTTACTGCCAAGTCAGTGGGAAACGCCCTCAGCTTATGGCAGTCGACTAGACTATGATATGTACAAGTTTACCCGTGATGGTTCAGCTCCCGTGCAATTGACTGCATCAATGACTGATGCGCAAGGTAATCCACAATGTATCGCAGTGGGGGCGGTAAGTGCAAAGCAGGGACTTATTATGCATTTTGATTTAAAAATCAATGATTCAGAAAGTGTACCTTGTCAGCAATACCTACAACAACAAGGAGCGAGTGCAGAGTTAGTGCGTGCAATTATTTCTAATCAAACTATCAAGATAGGCTTTATTGAGGATGCCAAAGGCGAGGATATTATGGCCATCAATCACCTTGCTGGTGCCCATCCAGTCGGTGGCGCAGGGTTACTGACAAAGCAGCATTAATTAGAGTTTAAAGGTCGCTTCATTGCGACCTTTTTGCTGAGGCTTTAGGAAGATATGGGGCGGCGGTTTCACAATAATTAGCAAACATTGCCCAAGAATGGATGTCAGCGGTAAGCGCTTTGTCTTGGAATAACACGCCCCACGCACCTAAACATTGACTCGTGAGTTTCTCGCGGGACAACTGCTCAAAAACCGTTTTTGACGGTACGACTAAAGACAAAGAGACCAATGATTTAAGGTAGTAATAACGGAAAAGTTCAGGTTTATCATCTTTAAGGGCAATATTTGACAACACTAAATAAATAAATGCGTTGTCGATTTGATTATTGAAGTGCCCCTTCAACAAGCGTTCACGTGCGCGTTTATAATTTCCAATTCTAAAATCAAGCAGACCAAGCCAAATTTCAGTTTCTTCACTCGGGAAAGGAAACAACTTGTCGATACGATTGAGCCAAGTTTGTATTTGATCAGACTTGAGATCTGGGGCAAGCAACAGTCGTCTGGCAAGATAATTGGCCTGAAACATACTGGGATTATCAGCATCTAGCTGTTGCGCTAAAGTTTGATTGATAAAGGCATGAGTTTGCTCTGTATTGGCAGAGGCTATGACTGGCAACTTAAAATAATCAATCAAATCATCAGTGATCTTTTGTATATCTTGGTCGAGTGAACCTGTAGAGAGAATATACTCACCGCGATACGTTTGCTTTTCGCTGCTGTGATACACCAACTCAACCCGTGCAGTAAGCTGATCGGATGTAGGAGCTTTGTCGAGTCGTAAATTAAGTTTGTAGTCCGAAAATAAGGTGTTGCCATCGCCAGGCCAATATTCATTGTCATTGAGCGGGCTTAAAAAATAGGTTGGATCATCCTGATTGAGCACATTGATATAGGGGTAAGCGACGAGTTGCGAAAGTAGCACGGTTTTGATCGTTGTAACATAAGGACTAGCAGCACTATTGGTGACATGAATTCGGTTTAGCACCAATTCAACCACAGCAATAGTGATATGAGCATCCTGTCGTGTTGTTGCGGTGAGCGGATTAACAGGCGCAATTATGGGTGATTTTTGCGACTGTTGATAGATAAAAAAGCCCGCAATCATCAGCAGACTCATATAAACCAAATGGATCATTCTCTTTGATTGAACAGGTTTCGATGGTGCAATCAGATCAGCAGTGGTGTCGATTAAAGTAACTCGCGTCGCATTGAGGTAGTAACCCTTTTTGGGATAAGTCACTAATAATTTTGTTGCATCAAGTTCAGGCGAGCTCTCTTTAAAAATGGCACGTAGCGTACTAATTCGATTAGTCAGGACATTTTTAGAAATATAATTGCTCTGCCAAACCCGACTGATAATGTCTTCTGCCGCAATCGGGGTACCTGTTTGCTGTAAAAAGACTTCAAGCAGTTCTATGCTTCGAGGCTCTAATTCAATTTCTTGAGCATTTTTGCTCAATTGGCGAGAGGCAGGATCATATACAAGTTCATCGATTGCGATGGTACATTGACGGGCTTTTGCTTGGGCTAATATATCAGCCATAAATCAGGTACCTATCGTATTTTGGCGTTGATGGATGCGAGGTGATAAAAGTTGTCGAAGCACATGCCCCTCCAGGGCCGGATTATACATTGTTAGATTGGTTAACAAACCTATCCAGTCGAACGAATTTCATTCGATTATGGATGATTTATATAAATAAATACTGTCGCATTAAGTCGATTAAAGAACAAAACAGCTAAATGTTAAGATAATTTACAAAGCATAATCTCACCCTGCATGCCCCTCAAGGTGCAACGCCTACATCAAGTATGTCTTCTAAGGATGCGATACATTGATGCCATTCTCCAATCGATTTGTTTGCTAAGCGAGATTTAATATCAAACATAAAAACCTATAATATCAATAAAATACAAAATCATCTCGAAGAAAACGCGGTATTTTCATCATGAAGAGTGTAGTAGTCAACTAAATTTAATAAAGCTGCGGTGCTATTTTGTATAGCTTAGGTAGATTGAAATGCCCTCGCAATACCCAATTAACCTATGTTGAATAGATTTAAGTGATGATTGTTAACCGTGTAGGGCTTGAACAAAGTCATCGGAGAATCTGTGCAATTGGATATCATGACCGACGAATAAAAGCATAAGATATTGATTTTAATTTTTTTTAAATTTAATAACTATAAAAATCTATCAGCCAGCATATCAGCAACATCTTCATCATGGTCGATACTAAAGGCCATAAAACCATCGATTTTAGGGATCGCTTGATAGACTTCAGTTTGGGTAAACTGCACTAGGCATTCGTTAAACACTGCGCGTATTTGCCGTGCTATCTCCTCCCACTCACTAAAGTCATCCTCGGGTAAGCTCTGTTGAATCGTCTGCAACTCATCCTCTGAAAGCAGGTAACATGTACTAAAACATTGATACTCCCAGTCACCTGTATTGAATTTAAGTTCTTGAATGGCCTCAGGGCTTTGGTATGACTCAGCCCATTTCCCAGACTGGTAATAGGCTAATCGCTGCTGAAAATCTGCCTCTGTATTAAAACAAAGATTTAATTCTGCGTATTCGGCATGGGTGTCAAAAGCAAAGGCATAAAAGGTTTTATCTGGATGAGCTAATAAAAATTGCTCAACCTCAACCGTTGTAAACCGCAATATCTCGGCTTTAATTCGAGCCATAAGTGCATAATCTAAAGTCATAAAGATGTTCCATTTACACAATATTTTTGAGTATGAGTGTATCAGTCCAATCAACCGACATTACCCAACTCAATAATTTTAATGATTTTTTACTGATTCCAAATATTCGAATAAAGCTGAATTAAAGAATTTGTATGCTCCATTTCTCATTACCATAGCGACGGTTTTTATAGCTATCGATACGCCATTCATCGGCTTTTTTGAGAGCAATAAACAAATACTCATCTTCGAAGTTAGTGCTGGTTTTAATATAGATTTCGGCTCTGCTTTTATTTTTTAAAGTGACTTGCACCTCAAGAGGATGATCGCAACCATTAAATTTTGAAGGAAACCCGAAGGAATTACGCACTTTTCCGCCGTAAACGCGCTGTTTTTCGGTGCAAAAATCGTCAAATAACGGCGCTAATTGCTCATTCAGCCACTGGCAATTCCTGCCGTAGCTTATCTTCTTCGGCAGTTCTTTCGGTATAGAGGGTATTTTCGATACTGTTCCAGCGCGTACAAAAAGATAACACCCTCTCTGTTAAATATGCTTTTAATTCAATCTCATCCATTTAAATTATTGACTCATTTATTTATAAGTCTGTCGGTCAAACCCGCCAAGAGTTTATACCATATCGGGACAGACGAATGACTCTTTACCGCGATTAAACGACGTATTAAAACCAACCCTTTACGCTCAAACGAGCTTGCACCACTGCAAACTCGGCAGCAAGCCATAACACCAAGATTTACAATGCTATAGATTTAATCCCCACACCTCAAAGGCATCACGACTCAGTTGTTCCCTAAAATCTGGGTGAGCGATGGCGATCAGCGCTTGTGCCCGTTCGCGCAGTGAACGGCCGCGTAGATTAGCGGCGCCGTATTCGGTCACAATGTAATGCACATGGGCCCGAGTGGTGACAACCCCTGCGCCAGGTGATAACACGCTGGCAATGCGAGAAAGCGTGCCGCCCGCAGCCGTGCTGGGCAGCGCAATAACAGAACGACCACCTTCAGATAACCCTGCTCCGCGGATGAAATCCATCTGGCCGCCAACACCGGAATAGATTTTAGTGCCAATGGAATCGGCACACACTTGGCCTGAAAGGTCGACTTGCAACGCCGAGTTAATCGCCATCACATTAGGATTTTTACGGATAATGGCCGTGTCGTTAACTTGCTCTATGTCCATAAAGATAACCGCTGGATTATCATCAACATAGTCGTATAATTTCTGGCTACCCAGGGCGAAACCTGTGACGAGTTTTCCCGGATAAAAACGCTTCTTACTGTTGTTAATCACGCCCTTTTCAACCAGTTGTAATATACCGTCAGAAAATAGCTCAGTGTGGACGCCTAAGTCTTTATGTTCGGTTAAACAAGACAGCACGGCATCGGGGATCGCACCTATACCCATTTGCAAACAATCGCCATTACGCACCAATTGGGCAACATTTTTACCGATCGCCAAACTCACCGCGTCACCCGTCGCGAAGGAATGAATGGGCAACGCCGCGCTCTGCTCATACACAGCGGCAAAACGGTCGATATGGATAAAGCTGTCACCATGGGTGCGCGGCATTTGTGGATTAATATGAGCGATGATCTTACCCGCGACTTGGCAAGCTGCGAGCGTTGCTTCAACCGAAATGCCTAAGGAACACATGCCATGCTTATCGGGTGGCGACACTTGGATAATTGCGGTATCTATTTTTTGCTCGCCGGAACGAAATAACTTAGGCACTTCAGACAGGAAAATCGGCACATAATCCGCGTCACCACTTTGCAGTAATGCCCGCGTTGGCAGCCCACCGAAAAAACATCGATGGCGTAAATGCCCCTGTAAACTGGGATGGCTTAAGGATTCGGCGCCTTCAGTATGTAACTGTAACAGGGTGAGATTTTCTTTGGTGAGTGCATGCTGCGCCAACGCATCTAATAAAATGCGCGGAGTGGCGCCCATGGAATGAGTCCACAGCGTCTCGCCGCTTTGAATTAAAGCAACCGCATCAAGCGCGCTATGACAAATGATTGGAGGCATAATGAATTCCCTTCGCTAAGCATGATGGCGGCAATCGCCCTAGCGGCAGTGTAAGGGATATCCTAATTAAGCAACATCGATTTCAATGGCTTAGCGCGACTGTTTACTGATAATTTGCGCTATATCAAACTCTGGATTATTAATTGGATCGCAAAATACACATTCAACCTGTTTTGGCACTAGAGGGTAATAAAGCCTCTGGCTAAAATGCTTTGCAGAAATTTGATTAGGGATAACACCAATAAGCCCGTATTGGTTATTCCCATCAGCGCTCAGCCTTACCAAATATATATTACTTTACCAATAATCAAGTCTTGAGGAATAAACCCAAAATATCGACTATCTAAGCTATTGTCTCTGTTATCACCTAAGACGAAATACTGACCAGCGGGAACTAACCATTCATCCCTTAATGTGTTTTCCTGCACATAATAGCGATCAACCAGTTCTTTCTGATGGCGGAGTAATAATACCTGATAGCGAATATCATCCAGCGACTCTTGGTAAACAGCTTGAGTCTCAGTACTCAACTCGGGTAATAAGGTTTTATCGATAAGATCGTATTGAGAGTCCAATACTGCACACGCTTCCCTCGATACATTGCAGGCTTTCTGCACAAAAATGGTTTTGTCGCGATAGATAATCCTATCGCCGGGTAGACCAATTACACGTTTTACATAGTCAATCGTCGGGTTTGCAGGGTATTGAAATACCAATATATCCCCTCTTGCGGGTGTTACCGATGGCGTCGACTTAGCCAGTTGAAAACCTAAATATCGATAGTTACCAAAACCATACTTGCTCACCAACACATGATTGCCGGGCGCTAACGTCGGCTTCATGGAAGAGGCCGGAATACTAAAAGGCTCAAAGAAAAAACCTCGTAACACAATCAGCGGTAACATCATCAAAGCGTAACTCGCTAACACTATCCACCAGCAAGCATACCAGCGGCGGGGTTGAGTAACATCGTAACGACGGGCGATCATAAACCCGTGAATGGGACAAATAACAATAAATAACCAAGAGAGGTAAATATGTTGAAGCCAAGCCATATTCCCCGATTTAAATGGGAAATAGTTTGAGTGTAAAAATACATCCACGGCCGCGATAATCAGCGCACAAATAAAATATCGAATAAAATATTTAAATTGATTAACGTATAAAAATACAAACGGCTGAAAAAATAGGCCTAATAATATTGCGAGCCAAGCTTTTGGCTTCCATTGAATATCCAATTGAACTCCGTTTCACCCTAGATTTGGAAAACGGCATCATAATTCACTGCCTAACCTAGCACAACCTCATTCCCAGTTGCTGATAGCCTGCCATGCGACTATCAGCATGCTAATCTAGACGCTTAGAGAATCTCATGCTGGCGATAAATAGCCCGACACAGGTAAAACCTATCATCCACAGGGCATCAAATTGCAGATCCATCACTTGGGCATCGCGCAACACTATGGCCCGTGACATGCGCATAAAGTGGGTTGCGGGTAAGGCTTCGGCAATCCATTGCGCCGCGATGGGCATGGCTTCGTAGGGGAACATAAACCCCGACAATAGAATCGATGGCAGCAGGATAAATACCGTCATTTGCATCGATTGCAGCTGGGTTTTAGCTATGGTCGAAATCACTAATCCTAAGGTTAAACTGGCGCAAATGAACAACATAGCGGCAAGGGCGATGGAGTCAATCCCGCCACGAATCGGCACATCAAACAACAAATGCCCTGCGCTCAGGATAATGGTCACTTGCACAAAGCCGACGATCACATAGGGCACGATTTTACCCAGCATCAACTCCAGCGGCCGCACTGGCGTAGTGATCAAAAACTCCATATTGCCCTGCTCGCGCTCACGCACTATGGCGGCGGAGGTAAACATCACCATGGTCATAGTCAAAATCACCCCCAACAGGCCGGGCACGATATTGACCACAGAGCGTTGCTCAGGATTGAAATATTGCACTACTTCAAAACTCGGCATCACAGTTTTTTGCGCTCTCCCTGCGACTTCATCCAGCGGCATTTGCCTAAGGCTACGAATGGTTGAGGCGACAACCGTATCAGAACCGTCCACCAGCCATTGCCCTACCGGCTGAGCTAAATATTGCTGGCCCGCAAAGCTTGGATGGCGCACTAAGCGCTCATCGAGATCGGCGGGCAAATACAGCACAGCTTTAACTTCGCCGCGAGTGATCGCCGCCTCTGCCTCAGCTGCACTTAAATATCGCTGTTTGAAATCCACCACCTGCGTCGCTTCCACCGCCTGCACCAATGAGCGGCTGTAGGCAGAATCACTCAAATTCACCAGCCCCGCGGGCAGATGGCGCGCATCGGTATTGATGGCATAACCAAACAACATCAGTTGCACCAGCGGGATCATGACTATCATGCCAAAGTTCATACGATCCCGTGATAATTGCCGCAGCTCTTTGACGACAATTGCAAAAATTCTACGCCACATGGTCAGTTTCTCCCTTGGACACCCCAGCCAAACGCTCGCCGGTGCAAGTGACAAACACATCCTCTAGGCTAGCGCGCACTTCTTCCATCGTCCGGCTGGCAACCCGAGGTTTAAGCCAAGTGAGCGGATCTTCAATATCGCTGCGCACTAACACCCGTAAACGACTGCCGATTTGCGCCGCCGACAATACCGCTGACTCGCTGATTAATGATTGCTTTAAATTGCGTAAATCATCCCCTGAAATTTCAACCACCCGAGCGCCCATCGCCGCCATCAGCTGCTGGGGTGAACCGTCGGCGCGTTTTATCCCCCGCTCTAAAATCGCCAGACCGTGGCAACGCTCGGCTTCATCCATATAGTGAGTCGACACAAGAATCGTGGTGCCTTGGGCGCAGAGATCGAATAAGCGCTCCCAAAACTCGCGCCGATTCTCGGGGTCGACCGCCGAGGTCGGCTCATCGAGAAATAACAATTCGGGGTGATGCAAGGTCGCCGCCGCTAAGGCCAAACGCTGTTTCTGGCCGCCACTCATGGAGCCTGCCATTTGTTTTTCTCGGCCGACTAAATCGTACAGCGTGACTAACTCGGCTATCCGCAGCTTTGAGGCTCGGCGGTTCAAACCATAAATTTGCGCGACAAACTCTAAGTTTTCCCGCACCGAAAGATTGTCGTACAGGGAGAATTTTTGCGTCATATAGCCGATGCGGCGACGCAGTTTTTCCTCGGCGCCGGGTAAGGTTTCACCCAAGACGCGGATTTCCCCCGATGTTGGACTTAGCAGCCCAGTCAACATACGAATTGAAGTGGACTTTCCGCAGCCATTGGGGCCAAGAAATCCATAAATGGTTCCCTTGGGAATGGCGAGATCGAGGTCTGCCACCGCATTGACGCCGCCAAAGGCGCGGGTCATGCCTTGGGTCTCGATAGCAAAGTCGGTGTGGCTCATGGCAGCTCCACGGCTAATGCCATGCCCGTCGGTAAATCCTGCCCCTCGGCAGAAATCGTAATATCTGTCAGATACATCAACCGTGCTCGGTCACGCTCATTCAGCGCATAAAACGGCGTATAAGCGGGCTGACTGCGGATATTACGCACAGTGCCAGCAATCGGCATTTCGCGGCCATCCACTCGGATATTGACCTTATCACCCGCCTTCACTCTGTCTAACCAAGTCGCGGGCAGATAAACCCGCACATAGGGATGCTCGCTCGCCAACAAACCAATCAACTGAGTGCCCGCAGCAATACGATCGCCCACTCGCCAAGGTAGCGTATCGACAACGGCATCACGCGCCGCCACTAAGCTCAAGTCTGCTAAGGCTTTTTGTTCGATGGCGACACTGGCACTGGCGGCGGCCACCGCGGCTTTGGCTTGTTCTAGCTGCTCACTACGGGTGCCATTTTCTAGTAGGCGCAGGCTTTGCTCCGCCTCGGCTTGCTTGGCTAAACTGGTATCCCGCGCCGCACGGGCGGTATCTAAATCCGCTTGGCTCAGCACTTTCGTGGCATACAAACGGTTAGTGCGCTCAAAGGCACGCTGCGCTTCCTTCACGCTGGCATTTGCCCCGTCGAGCACGGCCTTGGCGCGTTCGATATCTTCTAAACGCGCGCCAGTCACCGCCTCAGAAAGTTTAGCTTTAGCCTGTTCAAGTTCGGCTTGGCGCAGGGCAAGGCGCGCATTGGCCGAAGTCGAATCGAGTGTGAGTAGCACTTCGCCCGCCTTAACCTGCTGACCTTCAACCACATTCACCCGAGTAATCAACTCACCCACGGGCGCGGTAAGCGTCAGCCTGTCACGCTCGACTGTGCCAAGGACGCTCGGCGACTCTTGAGTGCAAGCCGCTAACTGCAGCAGCAAACAGCCTAAAACGACACCTGTCGCGACTCTTTTAGCTAATGCGGTTTGATTAGTTAACTTATTGTTTCTTA
This sequence comes from Shewanella sp. SP1S1-7, assembly GCF_031932105.1. NCBI lineage: Bacteria > Pseudomonadati > Pseudomonadota > Gammaproteobacteria > Alteromonadales > Shewanellaceae > Shewanella > Shewanella sp. SP1S1-7. Next base: position 8,720 of record NZ_JAUOEU010000028.1, on the reverse strand, counting down.
ACTTGCTGTTGCTTAACTTGCTGCTACTTAAACTGCTGTTACTTAAACTTTTGTTACTTGAGTTGTTTTTACTGAAACGATTGCGACTAAAATCTTGGTCATTCAACATCGTTAAACCTTTCGTTGAGCTCATGACTGGCTCCTTGGTTCACATAACAGTCCCTGCGTAAAAACCTGCATATTGTGCAGAGCTAAGCGCTGCAAAAGCGCAGCATCGGCATCAAAAAAGCCGAACTGACGCATTAATACGGGCGGGGCAATAAGCGGAAATACCATAAGACTCACAAAACTTAGCCGTGCTAAATCGGGGTCGACACCCTCTTTTAATAATCCCGAATTAACTAAGGTGGATTCGAGCCATTGCCGCGACAGGGTTAACACTTGCTCAAATACAGACAAGATAATTCGATAGGGTTCCGAGCCATCGCCCTCCTGCAATACCCGTATAATCAGCCGTGGCAAGCCAGGGTTGGGCGCCATAACGCGATAGTAGGTCTGCATGATTTCGCCGACATTATTCGGCGCCTCAGCTGCAGATATTTCGCGTAAGCGGGTTAATACGGGCTCAAGGGTTTCCCGCACCATTTGTTCGAACAAACCCGCTTTCGAACCAAAATAGTAACGGATAAGCGCGGCATCGACCTCGGCTTCGCGGGCGATTTCACGGGTAGACACAGTAGGATAACTGCGATGACTAAAGAGACTTAAGGCAGCGGTTATTAAGCGTTGACGCGCGTCTGAATTTCCCTTCGGACGACCGAGAATGGGCGGCGATTCAGGTTGGGCGCTAAATGGAACGACGCCCCTAGGACGACCGGGAATAAGCGACATGGCAGGCTCCAGCAAAATTCATCTATTGATGAATATACTGAAACGCCGCGTAAAAAGGCAGCAGTTAAATTCCTCATTTTCATTGGTATTGAGGAATTTAACCCTAAAGCGTCAAGACTAAAATTTATGCACCTTTGACTATGGCACCTAAACGGCTGACAAATTGCTGCACGGCTTCGACTGTGTCAAAGCTAAAGGCAAGTCCATAGTGGGTTTCGGTGAGACTCTTATGCAAACGCTTTGGAAAACGAGTCATCTCCGCATTGTGGAAATAATCGTATTTGGCATGCACGCCTGCAATGGTGACGAGTTCGCCAGAAAAAACCTCAAATGCGGGCCGAATAATCAAGTTCGGTGATTTACCGTCGAGGTGTAAATAGAACGCCTCTTTGGTGTCTGGGAGCATGTATTCGGTAATGTTTTTTATGCTGAAGTTAGTGCGGCATTGCAATCCACTTAAGCAGCTCACCATCTCATTATGTTCTATCGCCAAACTTATTCTCCCTTATCTCTTTAATCCTGCCCAAGTCGCATTGCATCTCGTATTTCAACCCATCGCTCAATCACTGTTTGAATCGCTGTTTCTATTAGTGATTCAACCAATGGCTCAAATCAGTGCTTCAATCAATGGTTAAATCAATGCTTCAATCAATGACCTAAAAGCTGACATATCATAAATGCGTGCATTCTTGGCAGTATGGGTATTTATCACGTTGATACTACTTTAACTCAGCTCAGCCTAATCGGTTTACGCTGTAAATGCACTAAGCTGATGTCGATCTCACAAAGCGAGTGGCTAAGTTTAGCGAATTTATCTAAAAAACCTTTATATACAGAACGATAAACCGATTAATTCAAACGCAAAGCCAATGTCACAGAAAATTCTTTTGCGTAATCGAGCCATGATTTCAAACACCATAAAACACAGCACCATTTATTAGTCATTGCTTATCATCACCTTATCACCCTCGATATCAATATTAAAACGCATACTTTAAAATGCTGCCATGCTATTCAATTATATGGTTATTTTTTACTTGCCAGCTAAAAATGTTACGTCTAGGTTAAGAAGCTTGAGTTAAGTCCTGTTGATAATGGCTAAGTTACGGCAATCACATCGGCTGCCAACCTAAACTAGCGCATTCACCCTATCCCGTCGTATTCAGGCCTTAAATCATGTTCTACCCAAAGTGAGTAACCCGCGCCTATGGCGCATATAACCCGAGCCATGTCAGCCGATTTAACGCTAAATTACGGCAAATCCTCAGCATTAACCGATTTGCCCTAAACAGTCACAACGGACTGCGCGGCCACTATCAACAAGACCAACAACACGAGATATACCCATGAAGATCAAAAAAGCCCTCATGCTCTTGGGTCTGTTAGCTGTCAGCCCAGCGACATTAGCTGCAACCGGAGTTGCCTTTATCCACGGTACGGGTCACCAGACCAATGCCTTAGCCGATTACTGGACGCCCGAATTTGTTAACTCAGTGCGCCAAGGCATCCCAGTGCCAAATAATTACACAGTGATCAACTGCGACTTTGACCAATATATGTGGGAAGAAAGTGCCGCAGGTTGTCTGGCGACCCAGCTCAATAGCTTTATCCAAGCCAAAAATATCGATGACTTAATTCTGCTGACCCACTCCAATGGTGGCAACGTAGTGCGGTGGATTTTATCTAACCCCACGTGGGACAGCCGTTATCCTGCGGTGATCAACGCCACCTCAAAGGTTATCGCCCTCGCCCCATCCAGTGCTGGTACGCCGCTGGCCGATGCGGTGAACCAAGGTAATGTGTTCGAAACCAGCTTAGGCTGGCTCTTAGGATATGGCAGCAATGCGGTGAAACAACAGCAAGTGGGTTGGATGGCAAACTACAACAACACTATGCTCTACGGCACTGCAGGCCGCCCAAGCTTAGGTAAACCCTTCGAAGTCGTGGTGGGCTCTGATGTTGATTCCGCCATTTGGGACAGCGACAGTTACTGCGCGGGTTATCAATACCAAGTGGCGCTCGAAACTACCCAAAACTGGCTCGATAGCTGCTCCGACGGCTTCTTAAATTGCAGCTCGCAAAAGGCAGCTGGCACAGTCTGGTTTACCGATAAACAAAAGACCCGTGGCCAAGAACCCCTAAGCCATCAGCAGAGCCGCCGTGCGTGTTTCAATTTAGACACGCTGATCCGCAACCACATTTAAGGAGCACTAAGATGCACACACTCAGCAAACTTGCCAGTGTCTTGGCGCTAAGCGGACTGCTCGCAGCCTGCCAAGATGAAGCCACACCTATAGATCCCAAAACCAATGCTAGCCCTATGTACGCCAAAGGGTTAACCCTAGCCGCGCCGAGCAATACCGATCTTGTCGATAGCAATATTGCCAGTCCAACACTGGCGCCCATTAACACCAGTACGGATTACATTAGCTTTATCACCCCTTTGTATGGCGAGTATCAGGCAAGCGCGCCGCAGCTTGAACAAGCCAGCCAAAGTGACGAGTATTGGGTCAATGTAACCGGCGCGCAGCTTAATGCGGGCGTGGGCCTCACCATGAGCCAAGCATCGAGCCTAGTGCGCATTGCGCCTCGGGGCGATACCCGTTCTGGCGCCTTAATGCATGCAGAGGCTATTGCCCCTGAGCGCGTACAAATTCAGCGCGTTAGCCCTAATCAGTCACCCCAAGGCAAAGCGGCCAACAGCAGCGGGATAAACACCAATGAGTCATTGGTCAAATCGATGGCCAACGCCGATGCCCTTGCTAGCGCAGGATTAACCGATGATTCCAGCGCACTGCAAATGTCGGCGAAAGCCACACCGGGCCAATATCGCCTGCAGGTCAGTCAGCCGTTAACGCCAAGCGCCAACTACTTAGTCAATGTGAAGGAAAAAGGCTCGCCCTATCAACTGAGTGTCAAAGCCTCCTCCACTATCGCGGCTGATGCGCAAACCCTTGGGCTTGAACTCGCACTCAGCCAAAGTGATAACACCTTCGTGCCGCAGGCAACACTCAAGCAAGCCGATGGCGATATGCAACCACTGACGATGGTAAAACAAGGTGAGACATGGCAAGCGGTGATCCCCGCAGGCGTGGCACTTTCGAGCAGCAATGCGGGTTTCAGTGAAGTTGAAATTACAGTGCAAACCCAAGTCGATGGCCGCCCAGTGCAGCGCACGGTCAAATCTGTCTTTAAGTCCTATGTCAATTCGGCGAGCATCAAGCCCGAAGTGCTTACGGTTTGGGATAAAGGCCTGCCTAACCAAATCAACTTTGAGTTATCGGTCGCCGAGGCTGGACGTTTTGGCTTAAGTGGCACGTTAACCGGCACCAATGCCGAAGGTCAAAAGGTGGCGATTCTACGTACCCAAGCGGCTAATTGGCTGACCCCAGAGTCGCCAAAGTTAAAGCTGATGTTAGACCCTAAGCTCATCCAAGCCTCGGGTTTACAGCCGCCATTCGAACTCAATGAGTTAGAACTGCAAGATCAAGGTCAAATGGCCAGATTAAGCTATCAAGCCAAGGCATTGATCTTAACCCGCTAACATTAAGCTGCTGATATTAACGAGCAGATAGAAGACGCGGGCTTTAAATGCCAATGTTAAACCAGAGGCGAGGCTCAAGTTAACCGCCCCAAGCTAACACGACAAAGTTAGCCCGATAAAGTTAATCCGCCCGAGTTTTCTCTCTCATTGAAAAGTGCCCATAGTGGGCACTTTTCCATTGTTGATGTTTTGCTAATAAACAGCCAAAAGCCGCCGCGTTATTTAACATGCTACGTAAAGCACAAACTGTTGACAGAAAAATGACAAGCTGCAGATGATTACCCATAGCTGCCATGAATAAAATTTACATTGATTATCAAGGGTTATTCCTTTTAAATAACAAATGTAATAGGCATAATGTCAAGGCTTTGACATCAAACCTTAACAGACAACAGCCCAGCACTTACAATAAAAAACAACAAAAATATAACTATAAGAGTGGTAACTAACGGTACGTTTTCCCACAGTACGCTAGCCAATACTCAATAAATGGACATTGTTATGAGTGACAGCACATTTTTCTTTGGTGAATGGCAAATCAATCCCAGCGCCAATAGTCTGCTCCTTGGCAAACAAGTCAAACAACTTGAGCCCAAGGCGATGGATGTGCTGTTATTTCTCTGTCAACGGGCGGGCGAAGTCGTTAGCAGTGATGAAATAGTCAGCCACTGCTGGCCGGGGGTCGACACGGGCGACAATCCACTACACAAAATTATCAATCAGTTACGTAGAGCATTAGGCGATAGCGCCACCGAACCCACCTATATAGAAACCATACGCAAACGCGGCTATCGCACCTTAGCCGAAGTGCGTTTTCCTATCGGCCACGAAGCCACCGCCAGCCCGCAAAGTTGGCAAGGCGGATCGCCCTTTCCGGGTCTGCAAGCCTATAGCGCTAACTATGCCGAGGTGTTTTTTGGCCGCAGTGAACAAATCAGCACTTTGCTTAACCGTATCAGCCAGCAAATCATCTATGGTCGTGCCTTCTGTCTGGTTTTAGGCCCAAGTGGCAGCGGTAAATCCTCCCTGATAAATGCCGGTGTTGTGCCCAATTTAATGAAGGGCGGCGGCTATAACGGCATTGGTGTCGCGTCATTCAGCAGCTTAGATTTTGCCGATGTGAGTAAAGGGCAACTGTTAACCGATCTTGCCAGTGCTATGCTCGACTGGGAAATCAACGACACTCCAGTATTCGAAGGCATGAGCGCTGAGACTCTGTCGATTCAACTCGTCGAAGATATCCAAGGCGTGATCAACCAGTGCACCCAAGCACTCAAGGTTCAGCCCTTTACTCAGCCGTTTTTTGCCTTGTTTATCGACCGATTAGAAGTGTTGCTCTCATCACCGCTATTTAGCGACACCGAGCGCACAGTATTTGTTGAACTGCTGGAACAACTCGCCACCTCTAAGGCCGTGATTATTATCAGTGCCTGTCGCAACGATTTTTATCCTTTACTTGTGGGCTACCCAAGCTTAATGGCCGGCAAATCCCGCGGCGCCCACTTTGACTTAGCGCCGCCGACACGCACTGAACTGTTGCAAATGATCCGCCTGCCCGCGGTGGCCGCCAACTTAAGCTGGGAAGTTGACAGTGAAACCGCGATGCCGCTCGATGAAATGCTCTGCAGCGACGCCGCAAGTAACCCAGATGCACTGCCCATGTTGCAATACACGCTGCAGGCCTTGTATTTACAACGCAGCGCCGACGATAAGTTATTAGTCTCGGTTTATCATGCCCTTGGCGGTATTGAAGGGGCGATTGGTAAAAATGCCGAGCAAGCGATTTCCCATTTAAGCGATGCCGAAAAAGCCAGTCTGCCACGGATTTTATCCCTGCTAGTCACCTTGCGCGAAGATGAAAAGTCCATCACCAGCCGCACCGCCCGCTGGTCGCAGCTGCAAAGCACCGCCGAAACCGCCCTAGTGCAAGCCATGGTCGATAGCCGCTTATTCGTGTCGCATCTGCAAAATGGTGAACCCTGTTTTAGCATCGCCCACGAAGCCCTGCTGCGCCGTTGGCCACGGGCGACGGCGTGGATTAGCGAACATAGCGACAGTTTGAGCATTAAGAGTCGCCTGCAGCATCTTTCAACACGCTGGCTCAGCGAAGCCAAACACAGCGCCTATCTACTCGCTGAAGGTAAACCTTTAAAAGAAGCCCAAAGTCTCAGCCAAAATCCGTTATTCGATTTAGACGATCCCGAAACCGCCTTTATCACAGCCTCCACCAAACGCGCCAATATGCTGCGCTGGACGAGGCGCTTAACCGTCACCCTATTATGCGTCCTCACCCTCACTTCCATTATCATGAGTGTGCGCAGCATAGAAGCTGAAAAACTCGCCCTGCAAAAACGCCTCGCCGCCGAAGATTTGCTCGGTTTCATGGTGGGCGACTTCGCCGACAAGATGCGCGGCATCGGCCGTATGGACTTACTCGACGGGATCAGCAATAAAGCACTGGAATATTTCAGTGATTTTTCCAATGACAACGGTGATCAACATCTGAGCCTTGAAGCTCGCCTACAACATGGACAAACACTAGAGGCAATGGGTGAAGTCGCGTATTCACGCGATAAGCTAGATGAGGCCAAGACAGCGCTTCTCGCCGCTCAAACTAAGCTAACCAATCTCTATACTGAGCAACCGACAAACCTAGAGTTATTAAAAACCTTAGGCGCAAATGCATTTTGGCTTGGGCAGATAAAATACGATATGAGTGATTGGGAAAGCGCTAAGCCCTACTTTGAGCAGTATCTAAGTTATAGCCAGGTCATGTATAAGCTAGCTTCCGACGATAAAAATGCTCTCATGGAACTATCCTACGCTAACAATACGCTAGGTTCACTAGCAATGAAGCAACAGCAATTTGATAAAGCTACAAGCTACTTCGATGAGTCACTCAGACTAAAATTATTAGCTCTGACTCAGGATCCTAACAATAAGCAACTGCAGGCAGATATAGCAGATACTCGTTCTTGGCTTGCACGAACGTGGCGTTCTAGAGGTCAACTAAACTCTGCTATATCTATACATAATCAGCTTCAAACAGAGTTGAAGTCTATTACAAAAACAAATAATACGGATGGCTATCTACTTGATCGATATGCCAGCAGTTTGAGGACCAGCTCTACTTTGTTTGAATACCAAGGCTCAATGCTTGAAGCATTCAATAACGCCTTGCAGGGTGAAAAACTGATGCAACAAGCAGTAATATTAGATCCTAAAAATACCGCTTGGAAAACCCAGCTTTATTATCTCAAATTCCAATTAATGTCACTTAACGCAACACTCAAAGATCCACGAAGTTATTATACACCTGAATATTTGCGAGCTGAGCTTGAACAAGAGAATAAGGCTTTCATTAACAGCCGACGCTATAGTGCACTCAAAGCAATATTCCTCAAAAATTCGGCACAGTACTATTTTATAATGGGAAAAAATCAACAATGCAAAGAATCACTTGAGGAGGCCTCACTCATATTAAATGAAATAATAAAAGACGCACCCGATGATTTTAAGTATCTTGCCAGCTTTGCTGAAGTTGAGCTACTTAGCGCCAAATTATCTAAACAACGACAAGATATGCCTGCAGTTCAAAAAGCCTGCATTCAAGTCAAAGAAATGCTAGAACCGATCCAACAAAAAGATAGAGATCCTCAGTACCTACAACCCTACGCTAAAGCGCTAGATTGCCTCGGAACATTGGAGAAAAATCAAACGCTGCTAAGTAGTTTAAAGACTATGGGGATAACCAACTTCAATTTTTAACCTGATTTATAAGTAATAAGTATCTTTGTTATAGTAAATAAAAATAACTGAAAGTCGTAATAATTAAACACAAACATAAGGAAAAGTTTATGAGCCAATTTCAGGCAACCCGAGATCCTTTGATTAATCTTTCTATACAAATTAATGACGGTCAAGCTGTATTTCGTTACTCCAAAGATGGCGAGCCCTGCCATGGAAATGTCGAGGTTTATAAAGCAGAAGCTATCCGCTACCAATTAATCGATACCCCTGACTTAGTTCAGTTTGTTGGTGTTGGTTTTCTAAATCCTTTTAATGGCAACATAAATAGTGTGTTGATTGAAGAGGGGGGAAGAGTAGTAACCATTAATGATTTGCATAAAACAGCTGGAATTATCAAATTCCAATTAATTCTAAAATATGCTGATCACTCTGTATGGCTTATAAGTCCAGACCCACAAATTATTGACCGAGAAGATTAGATCTTTCTGAAATACTGGGAAAAGCGGGGACCGCCATATCTTTTCGAAAAATCGGGGACGAAAAATCGGGGAAAAAATCGGAGACAGCCATGCCTTTTTGTGCTTTGTCCCCTCTT
>NZ_JAUOEU010000027.1:0-67119 GCF_031932105.1 Shewanella sp. SP1S1-7 | reverse complement strand
TGGGTGTCTACATTGCCATTATCAGTGGCTTTACCTGTATTACCAGCAGGATCTGTCACTGTTGCTACAGCGGTATAATCACCTTCAGCCAGAGGGGTTGTGACGTCCACTGCGTAGGTGCCATCTTCATTAACAGTCGTTGTTAATGTCTGTTCTGCACCTGTGCTATCTGTGACAATAATCGTAATTGTGCTACCTGGCGTTGCATCTGACGAACCTGTAATAGTAGGGGTGGTATCTTGTGTATTATCGGGTGCATCAACAGTGATGTTAGGTGCTGTGATATCCACGTTACCGTCATCTGTGGCTGTGCCGGTATTACCTGCAGGATCTGTAACTGTCGCTGTTGCTGTAATAGGGCCTTCGGCGACAGGATTGGTAACATCCACAGTATAAGTACCGTCAGGGTTAACCGTGGTGGTTAGCGTCTGCTCAGTACCTGTGCTGTCGGTGACAACAATTGTTATGGTGCTACCTGGAGGGGCATCTGTAGTGCCCGTGATTGTCGGGGTCGTGTCATTGGTTGCATCGGGAACATCGACGGTAATATTTGGTGCTGTGTTATCAACATTGCCATTATCTGTGGCTTCACCTGTATTGCCTGCTGGATCTGTCACTGTTGCTACAGCGGTATAGCCGCCTTCAGCGAGTGGGTTAGTGACATCTACGGAATAGGTGCCATCAGGGTTTACTGTGGTGGTGAGAGTCTGCTCTGCACCTGTGCTATCGGTCACTACAATCGTAATAGTGCTACCTGGCGGTGCATCAGTCGAACCTGTGATCGTTGGTGTAGTATCTTGGGTATCATCAGGTGCATCAACAGTAATTGTTGGCGCAGTCGTATCAAGTAGTGCTGAATCACTGCCTTCTGGAGATGTGTTACCGGCACTGTCTGTGATAGTCGCCACAACTGTAATCGTTTCGCCTTCACCGGGAGCAGGAAGGTTGAGATTCACAAAGCCATTGTTGATATCTTCCTGAGTCAGTGTGTAGTCAACACCATTAACAGTCAGCGTATCGCCAACATTTGCACCTGTGCCATCTAAGCCAATAGTGACATTGACTTCAGTATTGCCAGCTAGCTCTTCGTTACTGATAAAACCATCATTGTTTGTATCTGTATTGATAGTGACACTAGGTCCCCCATCGGCGACTGGTGTGACATTGATGGTTAATGTTGCTGAAGCGCCAGTATTGGTTGTGTAAGTAATAGCAGGAACTTGGCCATTCCAGTTTTCATTTGGCGTAAAGGTATATGAGCCATCGGCGTTTAACACTAAAGTGCCACCTTCGAGTGTGACTTCGGTACCTGCTGCGTAAGTGGTACCGCCGACTTCGAAACTCACAACACTTAAGCTTGAGTCTACATCACTGTCATTATCAAGTACGTTGCCTGTAGCAGCTGTATCTTCATCGACTGTATTTGAATCGTTGGCCAGAACAGAAGCATCATCTACAGGCGATATATTGATGGTTAAGGTTGCGCTTGCACCGGTGTTCGTGGTGTAAGTAATAACAGGAACTTGGCCATTCCAGTTTTCATTTGGCGTAAAGGTATATGAGCCATCGGCGTTTAACACTAAAGTGCCGCCTTCGAGCGTGACTTCAGTTCCTGCTGTATAAGTGGTACCGCCGACTTCGAAACTCACAACACTTAAGGTTGAGTCCACATCACTGTCATTATCAAGTACGTTGCCTGTAGCAGCTGTATCTTCATCGACTGTATTTGAATCGTTGACCAGAACAGATGGATCATCTACAGGCGAGATATTAATGGTAAGAGTTGCGCTTGCACCCGTGTTAGTGGTGTAAGTAATAACAGGAACTTGGCCATTCCAGTTTTCATTAGGTGTAAAGGTATATGAGCCATCGGCGTTTAACACTAAAGTGCCGCCTTCGAGTGTGACTTCGGTACCTGCTGCGTAAGTGGTACCGCCGACTTCGAAACTCACAACACTTAAGCTTGAGTCTACATCATTGTCATTATCGAGTACGTTACCTGTGGCAACGGAATCTTCATCGGTTGTATTGCTGTCATTGGCTAGTGCCGATGGGGAATCTGCAGCAATGGTCAGTTGTGGATCATTGGCCGTAGTGCCTGTTAGTGCTTGACCTGTAGTTGAATATCCTGATGTGGCTAAGACTTCGCTACCACTGCGAGCGAGAGTGACATAGCCAGAGTTACCGTCACGGCCTGGAGTGTTCCCTGCTGCGGTTTCTGGAAGATTCTGAGTTGGGTCTTCACCGGATGCAATAAGATCTTGTAATGCTTGGATTTCATCTAAGGCGGCCGCGTCAGTGGCGTTGGTGGCTACTGCGGGTTCGTTGGGGGCAACTTCGTTCGATAGCTTAGTGCCATCGTCGAAGGTGATCTCATAGGTCGCGTTTTCGTCAATATGGAGCACAGCACCTTTTGGGAGTTGTTCGCCATCCTTAGCGGGTTGATTTGAACCATCAACTTCGACATTGATTTGCCCTTTTACTAACTTAAGCAAACCTTTCTTTGATGTAATTACCGATCCCATAATTAGCTCCCAACAGCCAAAGTGTGTTAATTCCACAGACGCACAAATCCAACATATGTGTTGGATTGTGATACAAGTGGTCGAATTTTAGCTAACAAAGTGTCACAAGTCAATTTTTTGACACGTCTGTATTGCTTGTTCCGACTGGGGTTTGCGAGATGTTGGATATAAAAAAGACAGGATTCAGATGTGTAACTAGATGTAGTAGATATATTTATAAAAAGGGCTGCATTTAGTATTTTTCAACTTTGTAGTTAAGTATATTTATAACAAATTAATTAGGATTGGAAGGTTAATTTTTTATGAAAACGACACAAACCGACCTAGTGAGTCTCGTTTTTGAGTTCGAATGAAGCAAGAACCTTCGTGAGTGGTAAACGCCGTGACTCACAACAGTGTAAATCACGGCGTTATCTTTATTGATGTCGTAGAGCTATAAGTTAACTGCTTGGCGATAGCTTTGATTGGCGTGACCTTGTTCGCCTAACTGTTCTTGAATCCGTGCGAGCGCCAGCCATGAGGCTTTTGTTGGTTCGAGTCGGCAAACATTCTGCAAGCAGCTTCTGGCTTCTTTCATATCCCGCGTTTGCTGATAAAGCTTAGCTAAGCACATCTGGTAGTCCGCATTATTCTCATGGGTGACTTCATGCTTGAGTAACTGTTTACGGATCTCTGTGTCTTGGGCTGTCGCGATTTCAGGAATTGCATGTAAAAGTGCTGACTCGGGAGAGGTTCGTAACTTTTTCGCTATTAGTTTCAGCGCTTGGTCTTTGCGATTAAAGCGGCATAAACCCATGGCATAAATCGCCAAAAACTCAGACTGATTGCGTTCGCTGCGAGATAACCATTGCCAGCATTGCTCTAAGGCTTCTTCGCCTTCGATGGCTGCTGCTTTGAGTAACGCGCAATTAGTGGCGATATTGAGCTCATTCAGCTGAGCATCATCTAAGATCTGGCGTTTTCTCAAAATGGGTATCAATAGCTTGAGTGCATCCCAATCCGCTTGGGTTCGGTATAGCTCAAGGGCGAGTTTGAGTACTGGCGCTTTACTCTTGCTCGTCGGTGCTAGCTTATCCAGCTCAGCGCGGGCTAGGGCTAATTCCCCTTGTTTTAGGAGGTATCGAGTACGAGTGGTTGCGACGGCATTCGCGGCAAGAGGTTGCGCTGCAGCGCGATCAAGATATTGATCTCGCTCGGCTATTTTTTGTTGATACTGAGCGGCACGGGCCGCAGCAAGTAAGTTAAGCGCAGGGAGTTCGCCATTGTCAGCGCCTTTTATCATGGCGCGTTCTGCTGCAGGCCAATCTTCTTCAGCCAGAGCCAGTGCACCCATTAAGGTATGTTTTTTAGCCGAGCGGCGGCGCCAGTGATGGGGAATAAAACGGCTGCGCAGCATCAGATTGATGGCGCTAATCACTAGCCATTCGAGTACTTGGAACACCGCATAAAATACAATTAAGGCGATGATCCCAAAGACTAAGCTGGTCTCAATCTGGTAGTCACCCGCAGCAATATAGACATAACCTGTATTGCCAACCAGCCAAGGGCTGATGCAGAGCCCTATTAGCACAATTCCTAAGTAAATTAATATCTTGATCATAGCGGCGCATCCTCTGATGAGGTCAGCTCGCCATAACTCGTCAGCTGTAATAACAGAGGTTTAGCTGCAAAGGATTTCAGGGTAATAGGATCAAGTTCTAAGGTTGCTAATTTATCGATTTCGGCGATGGCCTCAGCTGTCTTGTGATCTTGCGTATCAAAATAGGTTTGGATCCACTTGCGCGCCATCATCAATGATTGGTGATAAGCCGCTCTGTCATAGCGATATAACGCAAGTTGCGATTGCAGCAGTTTATGGCGAATGTTTTCCACCAGATACCATTGCTGTTCCGGTGCGAGTAAAGCGGGCGCATCGGCGGTTTTGTGGCGTATGGTAATAAAGTCTTGGGTTAACGCTTTCCACGTTTTACCCAGATTGCTCTGCCAATCATTCAAATCGCCAGTAATCGTTGTATCTTCTGGCGCATCGGTTTCTGCGTCGGTGCGATTCAGTGGCAGTTTATCGAGTTGTTCAATTAAGGCATCGAGCGCCAATACATTGCCATCAATATCTGTGGTTTTAATGCTGGCCGTGGCGGCGATGTCTTTTGCTAATGCCTTACGAATAGGCAGTAACGCCGGATTGTTCATGGCGGCGATGGTTTCATCCGCCGACTTTAATAGATCGGTGGCGGTGCGGGGATCTTTCTCTAACCAAAGTTTACGGCCTGCCATATTCACCAGATATTCGGCTTCAGAGGCCATCCAATGTGTTGGGCTGCGCTGGGCAAGTTTATTGACCCTGTCCTGCAGCTGATTTTGGTCTTCTGCTAATTTTGTTAATTCTTGGTAAGTCTTAGCATCATTCAGTTGCTGCTGTTCAAGCTGGCCAATACGTTGATTTGGCTGCAATAGTGCTTGCTGTAATTGGTCCTGCAGGGCGATATTTTTCGCATCCTGCGCTAGCCGTTGCTGTTGCATCTGTTGGTACAGCATAAAACCGCCACCAAGAGTGCAAGCGGTTAAACCTAGCGCTAATAACACTCCAAAGCGAATTGCCCACGAGCTTCTATTGGAGGCTGGCGTTTGGCTTGGTGCAGTTGAAGTTGTGGCTGTTTGGGATTCTGTGGATGACGCCGATGTTGCGGATATGTCATCGGTCGTTTCCGGTGACACAGTAATAGCGGTAGCCTCTGATTCTGGGCTCTTTGCGTCGTGCTTGTTGTTATCCATTTAACAGTCCTTGAAAACATGCTACTGCCGAAATTCGAGTAAAATCGGGCTAAATAGCGCTTAGAGTTTAAGGGCGTTTAGCACGGCTTTGCTGTTGGCGGCATTGGCATTGGTGACTTGGGTTATACCAAAGGCGTGAGCTTGAGCTTCTACTCGGTTACTGGGGACTATGATATGACATGAGCGCAGCCATGCAAATAACTCTTTTGGCACTAAATTAATCAGGTTATCCAGTACTTCACCGCTGGTCACCACAATAGTGTCTATCCCAAAGGCTTGCCATTGTAGTGCTAACTGTCGTCCATCAAGTGGCGGGCAAGCTCGTTGATACACTTCCCAATAACGTACTGTTGCGCCGCGCTCAGTCAATTGTTCGGCTAAGGCTTCGCGACCACCGACGCCACGTATGATAGTAATCTGCTTATCTTTAATCTCTTGCAGCGGCGCGAGAGTGAGCAGCCCTTCGGTTTGCTGGCAATCATCAGGGGCTTCGAGGGCCGAAATGCCAAGTTGGTCTAATGCTTCCCAAGTCGCATGTCCTACGGCGAAGTATTGAGCTTGAGGCCAAGCTTTGGTGTGTGGATCCGCATTAGTTAAGGCGTTATCAGCAAAAGTCACTGCATTGGCGCTGATGCAGATAATCATATCGGCGTGTGCCAAGGGATGCGGGGTATTCATTGCGATTGGAGGCGTTGCTTCGACACACAGTAGAGGTGTGACCCAGTGGGCAATGCCTCGTTCATTCAAGGCATCGACCATGGACTGATTGCGCCCCTCGGGGCGCGTCAGTAAGACTTTCATTGACTTAGGCTTTAGCGTAAACGGCATCGAGAATGCTTTTGGCACCTTTGCTGAGTAACTCTTCAGCAAGGGCAACACCTAATTGCGTGGCGTCGGTTTTTGGACCTGTGATCACGCCTTCGATGATTTCACTGCCATCTGGGTTACCGACTAGGCCGCGTAGCGTCATCTCGTCACCATCGATTTCAGCAAATGCGCCAATCGGCACTTGGCATCCACCTTCAAGGCGCGTGTTCATCGCGCGCTCGGCAAGAACACGGTAGCGAGTTTCTAAATGCTCTAATGGCGCCAGTAGCGCTTTAACACGTTCGTCGTTGATGCGACATTCGATACCCACGGCGCCTTGGCCATTGGCGGGTAAGGATTCTTCGGCCGAAATAAAGCTGGCAATACGCTCAGACAATTTCAGGCGAATTAAGCCGGCAGCGGCGAGAATAATGGCATCGTATTCACCGTTATCCAGCTTAGCTAAACGCGTACCCACGTTACCGCGTAAATCTTTGATGATGAGGTCGGGGCGTGATGCGCGCAGTTGACATTGACGGCGTAGGCTTGAGGTGCCCACAGTTGCGCCTAATGGTAATTCGCTGATCGATTTATATAAATTCGATACAAAGGCATCGCGGGGATCTTCGCGCTCGCAAATGACTTCAAGGCCCAAGCCTTCAGGGAAGTCGACTGGCACGTCTTTCATTGAGTGCACTGCGATATCGGCAAGATCGTCTAACATAGCGACTTCAAGCTCTTTGACGAACAAACCTTTACCGCCTACTTTGGCTAGCGGCGTGTCTAAGATAACGTCGCCTTTGGTACTCATTGGCAGCA
Organism: Shewanella sp. SP1S1-7; assembly: GCF_031932105.1. Taxonomy (NCBI): domain Bacteria; kingdom Pseudomonadati; phylum Pseudomonadota; class Gammaproteobacteria; order Alteromonadales; family Shewanellaceae; genus Shewanella; species Shewanella sp. SP1S1-7. The sequence goes on along the minus strand of NZ_JAUOEU010000027.1, from coordinate 60,196 downwards.
ATTCCACCACAATACCTGGGTGAATGCGTTCTAATTCGGCTTTAACAAATTCAGCTTGCCACATGGCCAGCGGACTCTTGCGGGTTGCGATACGTATGCGGTTCTCAGACATGCCTAGTTTCCATCAAAGATCTTAGTTGCGCCAATGCTAACATTGGCAAATCGTTTATGTAAGGAAGCCGTATCGATTCTTTGAAGTCGGCGATGTTCTCAATAGTATAAAAGTGTGACGCGCTTCACATATAGTTGCTCGTGTTTGCAAAAGTGTTAACATGAGCACACTTCTCATAAGTGCTTAAGTGTTGTGTTTTTGAATGGATCGGCAAATACAGTTTCCTGATATAGCTGAAAGACTTAACAAGGTCCGCATTGCGCGCGCCTTGGCTTTACTATCGCCGCTGCAAAAACACTTATTCCATTTGATCCCCTTTTTAATTCACCAGAACAGCGTTCAGTCTCCTGGCTATCATGCCGCCAATACACCTTGTGGGATTAACGAGTATCAACAAGGTGAGATAGAGTCCCAAGCCTGTGATGTGTTCTCGCTGCCTTTTATTATCCAAGAAGCGGACATCAATGCCTTTGATGGCGTATATGCCATGGGCAGTACAGGCAGTTTTGGCCAAAATACCAAGAGTGATGTCGATGTTTGGTTAGTGCATAGAGCCGATTTAAGCCCTGAAGAGTTAGCGCTGATCAGGATTAAAACCGATAGATTGACGGCTTGGTTTGCCGAGTTTCAGTTTGAGGTGAACTTTTACTTAGTTCATCCGCAACAGTTTTGTGGTGATCAAACGCAGCGTGGTTGCCAGTCAACCATGGCCCATGAGCACAGTGGTAGTACTCAGCACTGGTTATTACTGGAAGAATTTTATCGTAGTCAAATTCGTCTGGCGGGTAAAGCCATTGCATGGTGGCCTGACGCTAAACTCAATCCAGCACTCTTGTTTTTAGGCGATGTGCATGAATTACCTGCGAGTGAGTACTTTGGTGCTTCCTTATGGCAGCTTTATAAAGGTTTAGAAAAGCCCCATAAGGCGCTGATTAAAGTATTGTTACTCGAGGCCTATGCCAGCGATTATCCCCATTCAACGGTGCTTTGTGATCGCCTCTGGCAGAAGACCTTAGCCGGCGATTTTTCGACGTCGAACGATGCTTATTACTCCATCTACGAGATTATCGAAACCTATTTGCTCAAGCAGAATGATACCCGTCGGCTTGAGATTGCACGGCGCTGCTTTTATCTAAAATGTGGCGTGCACTTGAGTCGCCCGCAAGAGGGCAAAGATTGGCGTTATCCTAAGCTGCAAAAATTGGTGCAGGATTGGCAATGGCCCGACAGTTTGATCAGCACCTTAGATGATTGTGAACATTGGCACAGTGGTCAGCTCAATTGGTTTAACGAGCAGCTGAATGAACTTTTGTTGGCGAGCTATCAAACCTTGCTGCGCTTCGCATCGACCCATGAACTCAATGAAGGCTTGCGGATTGAAGAGCTGGGCATGCTCACCCGTAAATTACACACCTATTTTAGCCAAGATGAAGACCAAATCGCGAAGCTGAATCTGCTGTGGAGTGCCTCAGTCGCCGAGTCCGACGTGACTATGGTGTCAAGCTCGCGCGAGCGGCAATATTATCTTTATCGACAGGAGCCGCTGCCACAAAATTTGTTAGGTGAGTCGGCGATATGTAAGGGCAAAACTCCATCCGCTTTGATGATCTGGGCTTGTCTAAACGGAATTTCGACCCCTGATACGCAATGGCACGAATATGGTCAGAGTAAGGCAAAGTCGAAACGGCTTACCGAAGCTTCTAAGCGATTACTGAATTTTATCGACCACGATTGGCGCGTGTCGAAACGGGACTTATGCCAGCCGTGGCATTTTCGTAAACTGATTTTTGTGCTTAATCTGGACTGCGATCCCACCATTGAATGGGGCGGACAGGAAATGATGGTCGATGTGATGAATGCGAACGTGTTCTCACTCGGGCGTAAAAAAGCCAATATGCTTGGGGCGTTAGATGCCATTTGTTTGAATAGTTGGGGTGAGTGGCAGTGTCATCGTTTCGAAGGGGATACCGCGGTATTGCAAGCCTTAGCCTTTGTGACCCCAGGACTCCGGCGGGCCAGCTTACCCGTGGACATGGATGTGATCAGTTGCTCGCAAAAGTTACGGCCACAGCTCAAGTTAGCGGTGAGAAATTTGCTTAAGCAAACTATACGTTTGTGCCAAAAAGTGCAGCAATCCAGCACCTTAGTGCAGCCGCTACAGATAAGTCATACTCGCTATGGGATCTTTTTTAATCCCTTAGGCATGGCTTATCAGGATTTAAGCGATGCTAAGTCTTTTTATCAGCAGTTATCCCGCAGTCATCTTGTGTTGCTGCCACGGCCTGAATTGGGTGACGATCCCTTTTCGAGTATGCCTAAAGTGGTGCAGAACTATGCGGCGAAAGGGGCGATTCAATATTTTCTACGCCAACGAGTCGATAACTTGGATGTATTTATTCTCGATGAGGAAAATCAGCTGAGTCACTATGTACAGGCGGGGTCAAACATGGCCGAGTTAGTGAATAAAGTCAGTCATCACTATGTGTTCGATGAGCATTATGCTTCACGGGCGCGATTCAATATTCCGCAGTTTTTCCATCTAGTACGAGTGGCGGGGGAGTTAACTGTGGCGCCGTTCGGCATCGATATGAGTGACCAAGACACTGAGTTTTAAGCTGTTTTTTAACATAAATAATGGGAGCCAAGGCTCCCATTATTGTTTTGCACTATTATGGCTTGCGCTACGATTCGCTTTGATTAAAAGCTAAGCTTAATTCCGCCTTGGCGCTCGATAGACTCTTGCACGAATGGCATAAACTCGCCGCCATTACGTCCGTCCATCCATTTACCTTCAACAAAACCAAAATGATATCCACCAAAACGTGTGGCTACCCAAATCTCATGCAAAGGTTCTTGCTTGTTGATCACTATCTTAGAGCCATCAACAAATTCTAATTGCAATACGTTGCCACTGGCATCGATATCAACATCGGCATCTTGCTCATCAATCGCAGTTTCAATCGCATTTTCTATGGCTTGGAACATATCATCGGCGAGCTGGTGAAATTCTGTATCTGTAATGGCCATGCATTTCTGTCCTTTGCTTTCGTCAAGATGGGTGCGATTATAAGGCCATTAGTCACCAGATGCACAGATGTTGAGAAAAATGAGACTGTTTTTATTGTTATTGCTTGGTAGCCTATTCATTACGGCATGCGGCCAGAAGGGCCCCCTCTATCGATCGCCCGCCACAGAGGTGAATCAACCTAAAAAAGTTGATGAAGCTAAAACTGTGCCTGAAGTGGAAGAGATTAAAACCGAAATTAGAGCCATCGAAGCACAAAAAACACAACAATAACAATCGCTATAACTAAAACGACCATCACTATCGCAGCGATAACGCGCAGTAAGGAATCAGACATTGGATCACTTTCTCTACCAACAAAATGCCCTGCACGCCGAAGGCTGCCAGGTTGCCGATTTAGCTCAAACCTATGGCACACCGCTGTATATCTATTCCCGCGCCACGCTAGAGCGCCATTGGCATGCCTTTAATAATGCCGTGGCAGATCATCCACATTTGATTTGTTACGCGGTTAAAGCCAATGCGAACTTGGCTGTACTGAATGTGCTGGCACGTTTAGGCAGTGGTTTTGATATCGTGTCGGGCGGTGAGTTAGCAAGAGTGATGGAAGCGGGCGGCGATCCCGCCAAAGTGGTGTTCTCTGGCGTGGGTAAAACTGCGGCTGAAATGGAACAGGCACTTAATCTGGGCATTTATTGCTTTAACGTTGAATCGAGTGCTGAGCTTGAGCAGTTAAATCTGGTCGCAGGGCGTTTAGGTAAAGTCGCGCCTGTGTCCCTGCGGATTAATCCCGATGTGGATGCGGGAACCCATCCCTACATTTCGACTGGCCTTAAAGAAAACAAATTCGGTATTGCTATGGATGAGGCTGAAATCGTTTTCGCTCGTGCCCATGCGTTGCCACATTTAAAAGTGAAAGGTGTCGATTGCCATATCGGCTCACAACTGACTGAAATCAAACCATTCCTCGATGCGATGGATCGTATGCTTGCGTTAATCGACCGTTTGGCCGAGCAGGGTATCGTTATTGAGCATTTCGATGTGGGTGGTGGTTTAGGGGTGACCTATGATGCCGAAACGCCGCCACATCCTGATGTGTATGCCGCTGCCATATTAGCGCGTTTGGGCGACCGTCAACTTAAGCTGATCTTCGAGCCGGGCCGTGCGATTGCCGCCAATGCGGGGATTTTTGTTACTCAAGTGCTGTATCTTAAAGAAAACAGCGACAAACGTTTTGCGATTGTCGATGGCGCGATGAATGACTTGATTCGTCCTGCACTTTACAGCGCATGGCAAAATATTATCCCAGTCGTGCCAAGGGACTCAGAGGTCTATGAGTTTGATATTGTTGGCCCAGTGTGCGAAACCGGAGACTTTTTAGGTAAAAATCGCCAGCTCGCGTTAGCAGCGGGTGATTTACTGGCGGTGCGTTCGAGTGGTGCCTATGGTTTTGCTATGGCCTCTAACTACAACACTCGTCCTCGTGCGGCTGAAGTGATGGTCGATGGTGAGCAGGCTTTCTTAGTGCGTGAGCGAGAAAAATTGTCTCAGCTCTGGCAAGGTGAGCAACTCCTGCCGTAAACTAGAAAAATTATATTGATTCAGGCGCTTGGTTTCATACTTTATGAGCGGCGCCTCGGCTTAAAGGATAAGTATCTTGATCCAATTCACTAAGATGCACGGACTGGGCAACGATTTTATGGTGGTCGATGGGGTCACGCAGAACGTGTTCTTTTCGCCTGAGCAGATCCGCCGTTTAGCCGACCGTAACTTTGGCATAGGTTTCGACCAACTACTCTTAGTTGAGCCGCCCTATGATCCCGATTTAGATTTTCATTATCGCATCTTCAATGCCGATGGCTCTGAAGTCGAACAATGCGGCAATGGCGCCCGCTGTTTCGCCCGTTTTGTGCGTAATAAAGGCCTGACAAATAAGAGTAAAATCCGTGTCAGTACTTCGTCTGGCAAGATGACTCTGCGCTTAGAGCGAGACGGTACTGTTACCGTGAATATGGGCGTGCCGATCCTCGAACCGAGCCAGATCCCCTTCAAAGCCAAAAAACCTGAAAAAACCTATTTACTGCAAACACCGATGCAAACCTTTTTGTGTGGCGCGGCTTCTATGGGTAATCCCCATTGCGTGCTCGACGTTGAAGATGTGGCGAGCGCTTCTGTTGCTGAAATTGGTGCCATGCTCACTAAGCATGAGCGTTTTCCACGCGGTGTGAATGTGGGGTTTATGCAGGTCGTAGACTCAGGCCACATTAAGCTGCGGGTGTATGAGCGCGGCGCGGCCGAAACCTTGGCCTGTGGCACAGGCGCATGTGCAGCTGTAGTTGTTGGTCAAGTGCAAGGAAAGCTCGGCCAGCAAGTGCGGGTGGATTTACCCGGCGGCACCTTAACCATCAACTGGGAAGGCGAGGGTAAACCTTTGTGGATGACGGGCCCCGCGCAGCACGTTTACGATGGACAAATTCAGTTATGACAGAGCCTTTGATGCCGCAGACGGATGTGCCTTTCGATGAGTTGATCATTCGCGAATATCTGCTGGATAATCCCGACTTTTTTAATCGCTATCCCGAGCTGCTGCTGGCGATGCGCTTGCCTCACATGGAACGCGGCGCCATCTCTTTGGTGGAACGTCGCCAAGAAATGCTGCGCCAGCGAGTGAGCCAGTTGGAAGAAGAAATCACCAGTCTGTTAACCATGGCGGCGCGTAACGAGAAGATTTACCAATTCAATACCGAGTTATCCTTTCAGTTATTAAATTGTGCCGATCTAGTGTCACTCAAAGAAGTGTTGGCCGACAGTTTGAAATTACAGTTTAATTTCAGCCATGTGCGTTTGATCAGCGTTCTCGATACCGATATGAAGGCAATATGGGATCAAAGGCTGCATAAAGGTCACTATTTTGGCCGACTCACGCAGCAAGAGGCTAAACGCCTATTTGGTAGCGAAGTGGGGTCGGTGGCACTGACGAAATTATCGGAAGACAACCCAGTCATTTTTGCTATTGCCAGCCAAGATGCCACCCATTTTCATCCCGATATGGATAACATGCTGCTGGAACAACTGCGGCGTTTGCTGGCGCACATGCTCGCTAAGCTGTAACGGCTATCGAGCGATTGTGCTCACTCAAGGCTTAGCAAAACCCATGAGGAAACCGATATGAGTACGCAAACAGCCGAAGTGTCGGCGCTTAATACTCAATGGTTACACACCTTTGAACGCTATCTGAGTACCGAGCGGCAGTTGTCGGCCCATACAGTACGTAATTACCTTTACGAGCTTAATCGCGGTAGTGATCTCTTGCCTGACGGCGTGCATCTACTCAATGTAAGTCGCGAGCATTGGCAGCAAGTATTGTCTAAATTGCACCGCAAAGGCTTAAGCCCGCGATCGCTTTCACTGTGCTTATCTGCGGTAAAACAATGGGGTGAATTTTTGCTGCGCGAAGGTGTGATCGAGCTTAATCCTGCCAAAGGCTTAAGTGCTCCCAAACAAGCCAAACCGCTGCCGAAGAATATCGATGTCGATGCCATCAGTCACTTGCTCGACATTGAAGGTACAGATCCGCTGAGTCTGCGGGATAAAGCCATGATGGAATTGTTTTATTCCAGTGGTTTACGTTTAGCGGAACTCGCCGCGCTTAATTTATCCAGTGTGCAATACGATTTGAAAGAAGTGCGAGTCTTAGGTAAAGGCAATAAGGAACGTATCGTCCCCGTCGGTCGTTTAGCGATTGCTGCTTTGCTGAATTGGCTCAATTGCCGAAAGCAGATCCCCTGTGAAGATAACGCCTTATTTGTAACCGAAAAAGGCAAGCGACTCTCCCATCGTAGTATTCAAGCGCGGATGGCGAAATGGGGGCAAGAACAGGCATTGTCGGTGCGCGTGCATCCGCATAAACTGCGCCATTCCTTTGCTACTCACATGTTAGAAGCGAGCGCCGATCTGCGGGCGGTGCAAGAATTATTGGGCCATGCGAACCTAGCGACCACGCAAATTTATACCAGTTTGGATTTCCAACACTTAGCTAAGGTGTATGATAACGCCCATCCTAGAGCGAAAAAAACACAGGATAAATAATGCGTTGCTATCTTAGACCTCAAAATATTCAAGCGATCAGTTTCGATCTCGACGATACCCTGTACGACAACCTACCGCATATTTTAAATGCCGAAGCTGAGCTAGCGACGTTTCTGTTGCAGACTTATCCATTGTCGCAGGCGTGGCAAACCCATGATTGGCGCAGGCTAAAACTGCAACTACTGCAGCAAAATCGCGAGCTAGCCCATGATACCAGCGCTGCCCGTTTGGCAACGCTTCGCCAAGGGCTAATACAGCTTGGGTATTCGGCCGTTGAAGCCGAACGCGGCGCCGAGCAAGGATTGGCGTGTTTTTATTTTCATCGCAGCCATTTTCAAGTATCTGACGAAGTGCTCTTATTACTCAAGCGCTTATCGCAGCATTTTAGATTAATCGGCATCACCAATGGCAATGTGGATGCCGAGCGAATTGGTTTAGGCGATGCCTTCGAGTTTGTGTTGCATCCAGGCAATGGCGTGCATATGAAACCCGCTAAAGACATGTTTGAATTGGCCTGCTCGCGACTAAATATTGCACCGCAACATTTACTGCATGTTGGCGATAGTATGAATGCCGATGTGCGCGGGGCGCGGTTGGCAGGATGCCAGTCTGTGTGGTTGAATCCGAGTTTTGGCCGAGTCGATTCCTTACCTATTGCGGCCTTGTTACCCCATTTAGAAATTAATGCTCTCGATGCATTAATCAAAGTGCTGGCTATCGACGCAAACTAACTCTGTGGGCAGCGTTGAATCTGCCTCTTTGCTAATCCAGAGTGATTGAGATCAAGGTTTGTTCCCAAAATTTGCACTAGAGTGAAGCCTAATATTACTGAAGTCACTGACTAAGGCTGTGTTATGGCGCGTATCGGGTTGTTATTACTGCTCACATTATGTTGGATCGCGCCGGTATCGGCCCATGAGATCCATTCGGGTGGCGGTTTCATGTCGGGTTTTAATCACCCCGTATTAGGCTTTGATCACTTGCTGGCTATGTTGAGTGTGGGCATGTTGAGCACCCAGCTCGGTGGCCGCGCAATTTGGACTGTCCCCTTAGCATTTGTCACCTTTATGTTGGTTGGCGGGATTTTAGGCTTATACGCCATTGCCGTTCCCTTCGTTGAAATGGGCATTGCCCTCTCGGTATTGTTACTCGGTCTTGCCATCGCTTTTGATCGTCAAATCCCATTGCTATTTGCCATGGCCTTTGTGGGCGTATTTGCGATTTTCCACGGACATGCCCACGGCGCCGAAATGCCAGCATTGGCAAGCCCGGTTTTGTATGCTCTAGGATTTTTATTTGGCACTGCGGTAATCCATTTAGGCGGCGTAATGATAGGCCTTGGAATGCAGCGGATGACAGGACAACGTAACCTAATGCGTGTCACGGGCGCAGCTATTGCGGCCATGGGCGGTTATTTGTTAGCTGGATTTTGACGTAATAACATGTCGGATTAACGCGCCTTGAGCTGCTTCATGCAAAGATGGGCGCGGCGTAACAGTAGATTGACCTGCCGACGGCTCGCATGCATGTCGGCATCTCCCACCCTAAAATAACTCCCAGTGTAAGGATCGCCGCCGACATAGATAGGTTTGAGCTGCTCTGGCGCCAGCGGTACACGGATGCGAATCAGCTTTTTATTCATAATTTCAATAATCTGTACATCTGAGATCGCCAAAATATTATGGCTAGTACGGCTAGGATTATCGAGTATCTCCCAGAACTCTTGTAAAACAGGAAGCGGATTGGGAATACCTTCAATACTGAAATGGCCACGTTCTTCGCGCACCCCTAGGATGATCTCGCCGCCTAAAGTGTTGGCAAAGGAGCTATAGGTAGCCCAAATATCTTCGGGTAATTGACCTTGGCCGTCGCGGCCACCTGCGAGTTTAAACTCTACTTGAGCCGATTCGTGTAAATCGGCAATGTCATCGAGTGCAAATGATTGAAATGTCATGGCAGCTTATCCGTCAGCGACACATGACTTGTTGTAGCACGTCAACAATTGAAAGGCCAGACTTAGGTCCGGCCTCAAGATTCTGCGGATGACCGTAATTCAGGGGCATCACAGCAGCAATATTTAATCGATTATTGAGCGAGACCTAATGCCTTAGGAAATAGAATATTGTTTTCTAAGTGGATATGCTGATGTAAGTCTGCCTCAAACTCCGCTAGCGTTGCATAACAAACACGCCATGTAGTGCAGGCATATTCAGGTGGCGTGAAATCGTTAGTGAGCTCGTGTAATTTTTGCAAGATCAAACCGACTTCTTCATGCTCATGTTGCATCGCATTGATGGGATTACCAATATGACCAAAGCAAGTTTCAACCTGCTCTGCTTGACTCAAGCCGCGGATCGCCGGAAACAGTATTTTTTCTTCTTTCATTAAATGCGGCATCAGGTCTTCAACTAAAGCACGTACCCAACCCGCAAAGGGAATAATTTCGGCATAGTGCTCACCATGGGCGCGGACCATTTTCTCAGAATATTCGACTAATAATGGCGCTTTTTCGCGCACGTATTGATGATGTGTCGACTCGATATAATCGACAAGTTGATCTAAGGGTAATTGATTCAACTCATCTTCTTTGCTACCGGTCAGTGTTACGGCATTCAGCGCAGCAACCACTTTTGCGGGATCTATGTCTGCGCGTTCACAGGCAACCGCCAGCGGTTTACCGCCTCCACAACAAAAATCGATACCAAATTGGCTAAACACATGGGCGCGGCGAAAATCTTCGGCAACTAACTCACCGACTTTTCGTGCTAGCCAGTGGCTATCTTGAGCGCTCTCACTGAGCTCTGAACCTTGACCAAGTTGTGAATCATGGCGAGGTTGATAACCCACACCATGAACTGAGGGTTGTGCATCTTGCGGGATAGAAGTAGCAGACATGAATAGCTCCAAAGCAGCAATAAATTTACATTCATATTATTTGCAGCTTTAATGCGTAGCAACTAAACCCGACTAAAATACTCAGGATTTGCTGATGGTGTCACAGTTAACCGAGCGAAATATCTCTTAAGGAGTAGGTCGCCTGACTTATTTGTAGCTGGCAAATTGGCTCTCGAAACGTTGAGATACTGAGTGACGATCACGCCAAAGCGTTTCATTTTTTATCACTTAATTCGGAAGCGACAACTTGGCCTTGTTTAGTGTATTCGTACAACTGGGTAGGTTTTGCCCGCGGTAATTGCGACAGGCCCAAAAGGGGCCGAATCGACCATCTTTCAACAGCATATCGCCGCCGCAGAGGTTACAAAGCGGTGATATATGTCCACAAGCCTCATTTAGGCACACCTTAAAGCCTGCAAAACGGTTACGCGTCATTGGGCTAGCGCAGAGTTCGCAGCCTTGCTCCTTGTGATCGCACAGGGGAAAGTGTGAGCAAGAATAAAACGATTTAAAATTCCCCGTTCTAGGCTTAAGCGTTCCCGTGCTACAACGCACGCATTTTACTTCTTTAAATAACCTTTGTACTAAAGAGGTGCTAAACTCATCTTGTTCAATTGGGTAGTTTTTTGTAAGCAGTTCAGTGACGAAAGGGCTCACATCTGTCATATCGGCAATCACATAGACACGGTGTTTTGCCCGCGTTAATGCGACATAAAATAGTCGGCGTTCTTCTGCAAATTCAAACGCTTCAGTTTTAGGTAAAAAAGCATCCAGTATCGGCGGCGTAATTTTCATCGACGGAAAGCCATGCATTCCCGTCTTCATCCCCATGATCACCACATAATCGGCTTCTTTCCCTTTCGAAGCGTGAAAAGATTGGTACTCAATCTTCACGTTGGGATATTTAGCTTTAAGTTGGTTAACTTGGGTTTTATCGGGTAACTGAAACCAGAAACGTGCCAGCAAATAGACGCTCGGTAAGCTGCTAAGTTTGTCACTTCCGGCGTTTATCCTTGCACTTATCGCCGTTAATGCTTGTTCCAATGCATTTGGGCTTGGTTCATCTTTACTGGGCGGTTCGTTTTCTCCGCGGCGTAATATTGAAACCGCGGGGGAGGTGACCTGAGTGATGGATCGAATATCCTTGCTCAATTGTGTGGGATTTTGGGTGACAAACTGGGTGGCGACTTCCCCAATACTGCTGTTAAACCTAAACGTAAGATCTAAGTCGTTTTGGGCGGTTGGGCCAAAATAGTGAGTAAATTGCGTGGTTAAACTCACATCTGCGCCGCTAAAGCGATAAATCGCCTGCCAGTCATCCCCGACACAAAATAAAGACGCCTGCGCTTTAGAATGGGGCGCACAGGAATCCCTCAAGGCACGCACTAAGCGGGCACGTGGTTCTGAAATATCTTGGAACTCATCCACCATAATAAAACGCCACGGGCTAATAAATTGCCCGCGTTGTAGATACGTCAGCGCTTTGCCAATCATGTCCTCAAAATCAATGTCGCCATTTATTGCTAAATGTTGCTCATAGCGCGTGAGTATGGGCTCAAGCAGTTCGAATGCCTTACGGGTCTGCTGAGCATCGGCGGCGCGGGCAAATATACCATCAAGGCCATGTTCATCAAGGCAAGCTGCTTTATATAGCCCAATCAGCTGACTAAACATTTTTGCCAATTCAGTCACGCGGCCTAGTTCATGCAGGGTGGCGAGTATGGCTTCATCGGGTAAAGGGGCGTATTGCACTTTAAAGGCCTGTAAAGCTTGCTCAAGCTTACCGATTAACAACCCGTTTTTATGTTGGTAATAAAATAGTTCAACACACTTAGTACCATGTTGTTTATGTAGCTGACGTTTCCATGCCATCGATTCCAAGTACTTATGGTTATCGATATAAGGGGCGGCATGCTGGTGTTCATCAATACCATAGTATTCAAGATAAACTTGGTATTCAGGCAGATAGAAATCGGGTTGATACTGACGAAAATCAATACTGCGCACATCATGCTCATACTTAGCTTCATAAACATATTCAATGCCATTGCTAAATAGCCAGTTGGCAATGTAGAGCTCACCAAAGCTTTTGACTCGCTCACCTTTAAGGGTGCGAATATCGTTATCATTCAAGTATTGAAAATACTCACCTTCCACCTCGAACTCGAATGGGCTTTTTTCAACATAATAGAAGCGGCTGAAGTACTCGAAAAGCTGCTTACGGTAAGCCTCATCTTCAATCAAAGTCTCAAGGGTATTGTGCACCCACAGCTCTTTGGCTTTGTCATCCTCTGCCCAAGGGGACAAACTGGGTTTAGCGCGCTCAACATCGGCGATAATTTTTAAGCCTAAACTGTGGAAAGTGCTCGCCTTGATATCCTCCGTGCCAAGCTTGTTTTTAATCCGTTCATCCATCTCGTCAGCTGCTTTACGGCCATAGGCTAATAGCAATATTTCATCGGCTTTTGCTTGACCACTCTTAAGCAAATATCCGGCTCGCCCGACCATCACACTGGTTTTGCCCGTGCCAGCACCTGCCAATAACAAGTTATTGTTATCATCGATAATACAAGCTCGGCGCTGTTTTTCAGTTAAGGGATTAGATTCTATATGCTCAAAATAGTCTGCAAATTTAACGAGTTGTGAAAGAACGTAATCTTCACGCAGCTGCTTTATATCGGCGCGAGTCCAGCGGTGGATTTGCTTAAGCCTCACTAACACTGTGTGTAGATTTGCCGCCAAGGGCAGGTTTTCACACCAAGGGAACCAACGCTGATATTCGCGCGCGACTCTGGCTTGTATCATTGCTAAACGTGATTCACGTAAATAAGTGTGTGCCAGTATTTTATCGACTTTCGCCACTAATTCAGCAATGCGCGCCCCATTAGCATTCGCCCAAAGCAGTGCGATTTCGTTGCCAAATTGATGCTGCGCAAAATAGCTTAGAAACGGCAGTTGATAGGCTTTACCAGATACAGTGAAACTGAGCAAGTATCCGAGCGGACTTAAGGTAAAAACCGGCGGGGAGTCGAGCTGCTGCCAAGTAAAATGTTCGTCAGCGGCAACTTCATTAGCGCTGCGAGAGTGAGCAAAAAAGCCGCCTTTAGTGCGATTAATGCTAATACCACTGGCGCTGAGTTTTACCGCATCAGCTTTGCCAATAAAGAAATGGCCAAACCAACTGTGCTTGATATCTTGTTCAGAGTGAGTCAATGACAATGTAAAACCTACGGCTAAAAAGTTTTAGAATTAACAGGCTGATTTTTAAATGCATTATAACTTAAAACCTGATAGCTCGTGTCAAGGTTGTGCTATGGGTCGGTATGGATTGTCTATTGATTTTGGTCACCAGACGCAGCCAAGCTCATAGTGTTGGTGAATGATGTCTTAGTTGGCGTGAGAGACGTGGCAAACCAAGCATGATGGTGACTGTGTAACTATGTGTATAAGAAGGGCGCACATTAGAAAGGCATACATTAGAAAACCGTATATCAGAAAGCAAAAAAGCCTGAATTTCTTCAGGCTTTTTCTTTTCTCAATACAACAGCTTAACCCTTGTGGATTAGTTCATGCCGTATTTTTTCAATTTTTTACGCAGAGTACCACGGTTGATACCTAGCATGTTTGCTGCGCGGGTTTGGTTGCCACGAGTGTGTTGCATGATGATGTCAAGCAGAGGCGCTTCAACTTCGCTTAGCACCATTTCATAAACTTCTTGTGCTTCCTGACCGTCCAACTGTGCGAAGAAGTTAGTTACGGCACGCTTTACTGCGTCACGTAATAACTGGGGCTTGATAGTGCCGTTTGCGGTTTCGATTTTGCCAACGGTAAGCTGGTGAACTTCTGTGTTAGTTGTCTGATCAAACATTCTATTCTGCTCTTTATTAATTCTGTACTAATTCATCAAAATAACATTCCACGAGGGAATACTGTTCTGCAGCGGTTTCCAGCCGATTAAAGTCAGCCCTAAATTGGCGCTGAGCTTCTTGGTCTAGGTACCATCCCATATGTTTTCTGGCGAAGCGGATACCCTTGTATTCACCATATAAGTCATACAGTTTGGTGAGGTGTTCCAGCATCACTTGACGCTGTTCGGCAACCTCAATGGGCGCTAGCTTATTACCCGTTTCCAAGTAGTGCTGGATTTCTCTGAAAATCCAAGGCCGTCCTTGAGCACCCCGTCCTATCATCAAGGCATCGGCACCGGTGTATTCCAGCACAAAGCGGGCTTTCTCCGGACTGTCGATGTCCCCATTGGCGACGACAGGAATCGAGACATTCTGTTTGATTGCTTTGATCGTGTCGTACTCAGCATCGCCTCTGTACATACATTGTCTCGTGCGGCCGTGAACGGCGAGCGAGGCTATGCCACAATCCTCTGCAATCTGGGCGATTTGAACACCATTCTTGTGTTCTGGCTCCCAGCCGGTGCGAATCTTTAACGTGACGGGCACATTCACTGCGGCGACCACGGCTTGTAAAATCTCTTTTACCAGCGGCGGGTTTTGCATCAGCGCTGAGCCAGCCAGCTTTTTATTCACTTTTTTCGCGGGGCAACCCATATTGATATCAATGATGTGAGCGCCTTGTTCAACATTGAACAACGCGGCTTGCGCCATTAAATCAGGATCGGCTCCTGCAATTTGCACTGAGCGGATGCCTTCCTCGCCAGAATGCGTCATGCGCTGGCGGCTTTTATCTGTATCCCAAACTTCAGGATTGGATGAAAGCATCTCGGAAACCGCTAGGGCTGCGCCATAACGAAGACAAAGATTACGGAAAGCTCGATCGGTGACACCTGCCATTGGTGCCACGATCAGCTGATTGTTCAGTTGATAGGGTCCAATCTGCATTTTATGTTTCACCTTAGCTCTTCAAAGGGGCGCTATAGTAGCCCTTTTTGTTGGCCGTGAAAAGGTCAATAAATGACCTAGAGGTAATTTTTTTTCTTGACTTTTAATCGGCGAGAAGTCAGAGGCTAAATAGTTGGAAGCCAGCGGTGGCGCATGTTGCGCCACCCTTTAGCGCTATTTACGCTTGCCTGTCAAGCGGCTCCAATCTTCTTTGTGAGCCGCTGCGTCCATATCGAACCATTGGCTATAAAAGTCAGAGATTTCTTGGGCTTGTTCTTTGAGGAGACCGGAAAGGGCAAGTTTGCCACCGGTTTTTACGCGTTCTGCGATCAAAGGCGCTAATTCACGCAGTGGGCCGGCAAGAATGTTGGCGACCAGTACGTCGGCTTTGAGATTGGCGGGTTGATCTTCTGGTAAGTACAAGGCTAGCTTGTCGGCGACATCATTGCGCTCGGCATTAGCACGTGAAGCGTCGATGGCTTGATAGTCGATATCGATACCTGTGACGTTTTTCGCGCCCAGTTTCAGTGCGGCTACGGCTAAGATGCCAGAGCCACAGCCAAAGTCGATCACTTCCTCATTGCTTAAATCTAAGCTGTCTAACCATTCTAAACACAATGCAGTCGTAGGGTGAGTGCCTGTGCCGAAGGCAAGACCGGGATCGAGGATCACATTGACTGCGGTTGGATCGGGGATCTCGCGCCAGCTTGGGCAGATCCACAGACGCGTGCCGAATTGGATGGGGTGGAAGTTATCCATCCATTCGCGTACCCAGTCTTTATCTTCAATTTGTTCGACTTTATGGCTGAAGTTCTCACCGAGAAAAGGCAAGGTTTTCAGCATGGCGATGGTCGGTGTCAGATCGGTTTCTGCATCGAATAAGGCAACGACAACGGTATCGCGCCACAGTGGGGTTTCGCCCAGTTTAGGTTCAAAAATAGGGGTGTCTTTACCATCTTCAAAGGTGATAGAGACTGAGCCTTCTTCCATGAGCAAGTCGCTGATGGTTTCAGCGTCATCGCTATTGGTGTTGATTCGGAGTTGGATCCAAGGCATGGGGGCATCCTGTGGCTGAGTGTGCAAACGCTAAGGGTTCAAAATATCGCGCTATTGTAAACCATGGCTTAAGGTTCTGCGACTGACTATCGCGGTGTAGCGTTTTTGTCTGCGTAGACAAAGTGTTAGCGAACACGCATCGATTGGTGCTGGAAAGCGAATTGTCAGTTTTAATTTTTTGTATAACACCATGAAATATATTGGTTAATTGGTTTTACCTTTGTTTGGTTTGGTGCGTTTTTTGTGATCTTGTTCTAAGAGTTGCACTCAATCAGGTGAGTTGGCTCACGCTTTAAATCTGTGATGCTGAAGCCGGATCTGCGTTACTGCTATGGTGTAGTTTGCCAAGAGGTGCCAACGACAAACGACATAGGTGAATCCAAGATGACAAGCATAACTCGAGTTCACAATAGGGTGAGTACATCGCAAGGTCATCCTTGGTCAGCAAAGGCTGATAGGCTACAGAGTGCGACTGGGATTATGCTCGGCAGCTTTTTATTGCTGCATATGCATTTTGAGTCGAGCATTTTGCTGGGAAAAGAGGCCTTTTATCGTGTGGTGCAGTTGCTTGAAGGTGGCATGTTCAGCAGCACAGGACACGGTTTCCCCATAGTTACTAAAGTGTTTTCAGTGTTTATGCTATTGGTGGTGATAGTGCATGCGGCGGTAGCACTGCGGCGTTTTCCCGCGCAGCTCGGGCAATGGCGCGCCCTGCGCTTGCACATGGGTAGTATCAACCACAAGGACACCCATGCGTGGTTTTGGCAACTGATCACCGGCTTTATTTTATTTTTCCTCGTCCCAGTTCACCTCTTCACTATGATTTTGAATCCTGAAATTGGCCCGCATTTATCGGCTGAGCGGGTGTATCACGATAATGCTTGGTTGCTGTATGTGCTGTTGCTGCCTGCTGTGGTTGTGCACGCCATGATTGGCCTGTATCGCGTCGCGGTAAAGTGGGGCATAACCACCAAACGCTCAGGCCTGCGAAAATTCGCCAAGGTGCTGATTATTTACTTGCTATGCCTTGGTACTGCGAGCCTAGTTTCATATCTATTTATCGGCAGTGAGCTGGGTATTCCTGTACAGCCTTTCGTGCCTGAGTAGGTTTTGAGCCGGCAGCAGGATTTTGTTTCACTGCTATTATTTAAGCGTTAGGTTAATTATTCAGCACTCAATTGATCTGGCTCACGTTTTCGTGTGGATATGTGAGCGATATTAATTTGCAGTAAGACTTAATGAGATTGGCTCGATAAGGTCAACGGTATGAGGCGAGAGGATGGCGATCAAACTAACTATTAAAAAATGGAGTGCTTGGCTGGATTTAAGTCAGAGCTTGTCTGGCGTCATCCTCGCGGTTTTTCTGTGGACCCACTTAGTCTTAGTGTCATCGATTTTACTGGGTAGCGATGCTATGAATTGGGTGGCGCGCACTATGGAGCTGAGTTTTCTTTCCGACGATGGCCACGGTTATCCCTGGGTGGTGACGGGTATTGCAATGGGCATCGCGGCTCTTGCGTTAGTGCATGTATTAGTTGCGCTGCAAAAGTTACCCATGAGTTTGCGCCAGCAAAGGGCATTGCGGCAGCAAATGCAAGTGATCAACCACAGTGATACGCGTCTGTGGCGCTGGCAAGCCATTACCGGTGTGGTGATTTTACTGCTGTTGCCAGTACATCTGTGGTTTATTGGCTCGGCTCCCGAAACCATTGGCCCCCAAGGGAGCGCCGACCGTATTTGGAACCAAGGTGTGTGGATGGTTTACCTGCCGTTGCTGCTCACGGTGGAGTTACATGCGGCGATTGGTATTTACCGTGTGGCTTTGAAATGGGGCGCGGCGCGGGATCTCAATAGCCGCGGTCGATTACGTAAGATCAAAACCATTGTGAGCGTGCTATTTATCACAGTAGGCATAGCTTCACTGCTGGCATTTTTACCCCATGCGAGTTAATTCCGCCGGCAATTAATGAATAAGTAAATCAATGAATAAGCTAATCGTGAATAGAATGTCGAACATCGCAAACTACATAAGAATAAATGACCCGATTAAGGAGCAGGCGTGAAACTGATTTATACCGATTCATTAGTGGTAGGCGCCGGACTTGCTGGCTTAAGGGTCGCCATCGCGTCAAAAGAGCGTGGACTCGATACCTTAGTCCTGTCACTCATTCCTGCAAAACGTTCCCACTCTGCAGCTGCCCAAGGCGGCATGCAGGCGAGCTTAGGCAATGCCGTAAAAGGCATGGGCGATGATGAAGACGTGCATTTTCAAGATACAGTAAAAGGTTCCGATTGGGGCTGCGATCAAGATGTGGCGCGGATGTTTGCTCACTGTGCACCCAAGGCTGTGCGTGAATTGGCGACGTGGGGCGTACCTTGGTCGAGGGTGAGTGCTGGCCCAAGAGATGTGATAGTTAACGCGCAAAAAGTGACTTTGCATGAGGCGCAGGAAGCCCATGGACTAATTAACGCCCGTGACTTTGGCGGCACAAAAAAATGGCGCACTTGCTACACGGCCGACGGTACGGGTCACTCGCTGTTGTATGCTATGGATAACAAAGCGATTTCTATGGATATTCCCGTCCATGAACGTATCGAAGCTTTGGCACTTATTCACGATGGTAAGCGCTGCCATGGGGTAATCGCTCGCTGTTTGATTTCGGGTGAACTCAGGGCTTATGTGGCTAAGTCCACCACCATCGCCACTGGCGGATATGGCCGAATTTATGAAGTGTCGACCAATGCGATTATCTGCGAAGGTATTGGCCAAGCGCTCGTGCTAGAAACCGGCGTTGCCACCCTTGGCAATATGGAGGCGGTGCAATTCCATCCCACCGCTATCGTGCCCGTGGGCATTTTAACCACAGAAGGCTGCCGTGGAGATGGCGGTTTATTGCGTGATAAAGACGGTTACCGCTTTATGCCAGACTATGAGCCCGATAAAAAAGAGTTGGCATCGCGGGATGTGGTATCGCGCCGCATGACAGAACACATACGGAAAGGGAAGGGCGTTGATAGCCCCTATGGACCGCATTTGTGGCTGGATATTACCCTTCTGGGTCGCAAGCACATCGAAACCAACCTAAGGGAAGTGCAGGAAATTTGTGAGAACTTCCTCGGTATCGATCCCGCAAAAGATTGGATCCCTGTACGTCCAACGCAGCATTATTCCATGGGCGGCATTCGAACCAATGCCACGGGTGAAAGCCCGCAGCTCAAAGGCTTGTTTAGCGTCGGCGAAGCGGCGTGTTGGGACATGCATGGTTTTAACCGTTTAGGCGGTAATTCGCTGGCCGAGACCGTGGTTGGCGGCATGATTATTGGTAAATATGTCGCCGATTTTTGTGAGAACAATAGCCTAGAGATAGACACTCAGCTTGCTGAACGGTTTATGCAGCAAGTGCAGAGTGAAATAGATTTGCTGATCGAAGGTGATGGCCACGAGAGCGCCTTTGCCCTCAAACGTGAAATGCAGCGCATCATGATGGATTATGTGGGGATTTTCCGTAATGGCCCCGAGCTTGATAAGGCTGTTGCCGAGCTTAAAGTGTTGCTGGAACGTTCGCGTAAACTCGGACTTAAGTGTAAAAAGCGTCACGCCAATCCTGAGCTGGTCGAAGCCCTGCGGGTCAAGCGTATGCTAAAAGTGGCGCTGACTGTGGCCTGCGGCGCAGCGGCACGAACAGAGAGCCGTGGTGCCCATGCTCGTGAGGATTTTCCGCAGCGTAATGACCGCGATTGGCTAAATCGCACCTTGGCCAGTTGGCCTGATGCCGATGCGCTCGAACCTGTGCTGAATTACGAAGCGCTCGATG
Source organism: Shewanella sp. SP1S1-7 (assembly GCF_031932105.1). NCBI lineage: Bacteria > Pseudomonadati > Pseudomonadota > Gammaproteobacteria > Alteromonadales > Shewanellaceae > Shewanella > Shewanella sp. SP1S1-7. The sequence goes on along the minus strand of NZ_JAUOEU010000027.1, from coordinate 40,351 downwards.
TAATGAAGATGGAACTCCCGCCGGGCTATCGTGGCTATGGCATCAACAACGCCATAGTGCATCCCGACACCGAAAAACGTGAGCAGCAGATTGCCAATATTTTAGCTGAGCTAGGTGACGATGCTGACCGTTATCAACGCCAGCGGGCGCTTATGCCCTTTGAATTACCCGAGAGCTTACAACCCAATAATGAACGTTTGAGTGATACCTTAAAAAGCCCGTCCGCCAATGCGTTAGGAGAAAAATCATAATGAGCCAAGGTCGTCAGTTAACCTTTAATATCTTTCGTTATGATCCGCAGGAGCCAAACGATAAGCCCAAAATGGTGCGATATCAGCTCACTGAAACGCCGGGTATGACGGTCTTTATCGCCCTCAATAAACTCAGGGAAGAACAAGATACCTCGATGCAGTTCGACTTTGTTTGTCGTGCGGGCATTTGTGGCAGTTGCGCTATGGTGATTAACGGTTTCCCAACGCTGGCCTGTCGCACTTTAACCGCTAAATATCCCAAGGGCGAAATCACCTTAATGCCGCTGCCTGGCTTTGAGTTGATTGGCGATCTCTCGGTCAATACCGGTAAATTTATGCGTGAACTCGCCGAACGCTTAAAGCTGTGGTTGCATCCAAAATCTAACGATATCAGCGTGCATCGCCTCGAAGATCCAATGGACCCAGACGAAGCTGCGCGCCTGTATGAGCTTGAGCGCTGCGTTGAGTGCGGCGTGTGTGTTTCAGCTTGCGCGACTAAGCAAATGCGTGAAACCTTTGTCGGCGCCGTCGGTATGATGAAAATTGCCCGTTTCGAGATGGATAGCCGTGATGCGCGCACAGCGGAGGATTTTTACCATGTGATTGGTAATCAGGATGGGGTGTTTGGTTGTATGACTTTACTCGGCTGCCAAGACAACTGTCCTAAGGATTTACCACACATGCAGCAAATCGCTTATTTACGCCGTAAGATGGCCATGACTTTGATTTGATAAGTGATAAATGATGAAAAGCGCCAACTCGTTTGGCGCTTTTTTATTGATTAACAGGCGTAGCTTTTATGGATGTCAGCTCGACTGATTAAGTCTGCCGTTTGGGCGACAAATGCTTGGAAATGCGCACTCGCCATATGCTCATCCAATGCCGCTTGGGATTGCCAAATCTCATACATCCAGAAGATATTTTCATCATCTAATGAGTGATGCAGTTTGTATTCGATGCAGCCAGCCTCGGTATGCGTGTCCGTCACGAGTTGCTTGAGTATCTTAAATAGCGCGTCGCTCTGGCCTTGATTCGCTATGATTTGGGCAAATACCGTTATTTTCATTGGCTAAAACCTTCCAAAACAATTTTACCTATAGCTTTGCCTGACTCTATCTGAGCGTGGGCCTTGATTAAGTTTTGCGCATTAATGGTGCCGTAGTGCTCACCGAACGTACTCTGTAACTCGCCTGTATCGATAAGGGCACTTAAGCGATTGAGCAAGTGATGTTGGGCTACCATATCCTCGGTTTGATAAAGACTACGGGTAAACATCAGCTCCCAATGCAGTGACAGGCTCTTACGCTTGAGTTTCATCACATCTAATGGGCCTTTAGGATCATCGATAAGCGCTAGTTTTCCTTGCGGCTTAAGCACTCGTACTATTTCATCAAAATGTTGGTCGGTTTGGGTCAAGCTAATCACATGGGTCACATCAGTAATGCCAATATTGGCAAGTTCGCCCGAGAGCGATTTAGTGTGGTCTATGACCGCATCGGCGCCGAGTTTTTGCACCCAAGCGGCAGATTCAGAGCGAGAAGCTGTGCCAATCACCTCTGCCCCTGTGAGTTTTACCGCCAGTTGAGTGATGATAGAGCCCACACCACCGGCCGCGCCGATAATTAAAATACGGGCGTCAGTTGCCGAATCATCTTGGGGTAAACCTAGGCGGTCGAATAAAATCTCCCATGCGGTAATCCCGGTTAAGGGTAATGCCGCCGCTTGGGCATAGGTTAAACTCTTAGGTTTATGGCCGACAATTCGTTCATCAACCAATTGATATTCTGCATAACTTCCGCTGCGACTAATATCGCCCGCGTACCACACTTCATCACCGACGTTGAAAAGGCTGACGTTTTCGCCAACTGCTTTGACGACGCCGACGGCGTCCCAGCCGATGATCTTATATTCGCCCGCTGGCGCCGAGCTGGATGCGCGGATTTTAGTATCAACCGGATTGACGGAAATTGCTTTGACTTCCACCAAGAGGTCAAAACCCGTTGCCGTCGGTTCGGCTAACGTGATGTCTTCTAATGCATTGGGTGCTGTGATTGCACCTGCAGTTTGGTAACCAATGGCTTTCATGTTAATTCCTCTGGGTGTACTGGCTTGAGTCTATTTGCTTGAGTCTACTTGTATCGAGTAGCCATTGTGTGGAATATTAGCCAAGAGATAAACAGGGTAAAGTTTGTAATTTTTTCAAAGGATTTTTGATAATCATGTTGATTAATGATTTAGCTTTGTTCGTGCGGGTCGCCGATTGTGGCAATATTTCTGCCGCTGCGGCCGAGATGGATATCTCCGCGGCATCTGCCAGCGCCGCAATAAAACGGCTTGAAAAACAGCTTGATACTAGCTTATTTATCCGCACGACCCGCAGCTTACGTTTGACTGTACAAGGTGAGCGTTATCTTATTCATTGTCGACGTGCGCTAAGCGATTTAGCGCTCGGCGAACAGGCCATCGCCAGTGATAAAGGTAAAATATCTGGCACCTTAAGCCTGTCGGTTTCTTCAGACTTTGGCCGTAATCTGTTTGTGCCTTGGCTCGATGAATTTTTGCTCGATTTCCCGCAGCTGCAAGTGCGTTTGCACCTTGGCGACAACATCAGCAGTTTTTACCACGATAAAATTGATGTCGCAGTGCGTTACGGCAAACCGCAGGACTCAAACCAAGTGGCATTTCCGCTCTGTAGTGCTGATCGTGTCCTGTGCGCCTCGCCTGAATATCTGGCCGAGTTTGGTGTACCTGATTCACTAGAACAATTAGTTGAGCATAATTGCTTGTTTTATAAGTTAGATGAGCGAACGCACGATCAATGGCAATTTAGGCGTGATGGCCAAGAATTCAAAGTGCGTGTCACGGGCAATCGTAGTGCTAACGATGCGGAAATTGCTCGCCGTTGGGCTGTGGCTGGCAAAGGGTTGGTCTTTAAGTCGAGTCTAGATCTGGCCGATGACTTAATCTCAGGGCGATTAGTGCGTTTGTTGCCTGAGTATCAAGGTGAGCCCGTCGATTTGTATTTAGTGTGCCCAGGGCGCGAGCATGTCACGCCTGTCGTCTTATTGCTGCGGGAAATGCTGCGGCAGCGCACACAGGCTTTGAGTAAAAGCTTAGGTAAAATACTGGCTGTGCAAAAACCTTAGGATTCAAAAAACAAAAAAGCCGCATGATGCGGCTTTTTAGCGACTCGCTGAGATTAAGACTTAGCGCGTTTCATCGCAGTAAAGAATTCTTCGTTAGTCTTGGTCATAGCCAATTTGTCGATTAAGAATTCCATTGCGCTGACTTCATCCATAGGATTTAAAATCTTACGCAGGATCCACATTTTTTGCAGTTCTTCTTGAGTCGTGAGTTTTTCTTCACGACGCGTACCGCTGCGGTTGAAGTCAATGGCTGGGAACACACGCTTTTCTGCCGCTTTACGTGACAGATGTAGCTCTTGGTTACCTGTACCTTTAAATTCTTCGTAGATCACTTCGTCCATCTTAGAACCGGTATCAACCAAGGCTGTGGCGATAATGGTTAAGCTGCCGCCGTGTTCGATGTTACGTGCTGCACCGAAGAAGCGTTTTGGACGGTGCAGGGCGTTCGCATCCACACCACCGGTTAACACTTTGCCCGATGACGGGATAACAGTGTTATAGGCACGGGCTAGACGAGTAATAGAATCGAGTAGGATAACCACGTCTTTCTTGTGCTCAACCAAGCGTTTGGCTTTTTCAATCACCATTTCGGCAACTTGAACGTGACGGCTGGCTGGCTCATCGAAGGTTGATGCGATTACTTCGCCTTTAACGAGGCGTTGCATCTCGGTCACTTCTTCTGGGCGTTCGTCGATCAACAATACCATCAACACCACTTCTGGGTTGTTGTAGCTGATACTCTGAGCAATACCTTGAAGTAATAGCGTTTTACCGGCTTTGGGTGGTGCAACGATCAAACCACGTTGACCTTTACCAATCGGTGAGCATAAATCCAGAATACGTGCGGTAATATCTTCAGTTGAGCCGTTGCCACGCTCCATACGCATACGTTCTTCTGCGTGGAGTGGGGTTAAGTTTTCAAAGAGGATTTTATTACGGGAGTTTTCTGGTTTATCGAAGTTAACTTCGTTGACTTTCAATAGGGCAAAATAACGCTCGCCTTCTTTCGGTGGGCGAATTTTACCAAAAATGGTATCACCCGTTCGCATGTTGAAGCGGCGAATTTGGCTTGGTGAGACATAGATGTCATCTGGACCAGCTAAATAAGAACCGTCTGAGCTGCGTAAGAAGCCGAAACCGTCTTGGAGTATTTCTAATACCCCACCGCCGAAAATGTCTTCTCCACTTTTGGCGTGGGCTTTAAGGATTGAGAAAATAATGTCCTGCTTGCGAGCGCGGGCCATATTTTCGAGCTTCATATTTTCAGCTAGCGAGACTAGGTCAGAAATCGGCGTGTCTTTTAATTCAGTTAAGTTCATTTTGGGGGTCTTGTGTTACGCGACAAAGCTTACCGCGATCAATCAGTAAGGATGTAATTCAGGATAGTGATTGACGAGCGAGAAGAGGTTATTAGAAAGAATCTGGTTATTAAAGTAGCACTAACAAAGCGGGGCGTCCAGAAATTTAGGGAAATTCCGGCACAATTAATTTATAGCTTGTGCCGGAGGTCACTCATTACGACATCAAATTAGATTTGCGCGTCGATAAACTCTTTTAATTGCGTTTTTGATAGTGCGCCAACTTTAGTTGCGGCTAATTCGCCGTTCTTGAATAACAGTAAAGTTGGGATGCCACGAACGCCATATTTCGCTGGAGAAACATTGTTTTGGTCAACGTTTAATTTAGCGATAGTTACGCGGCCTGCATATTCTTCAGACACATCGTCTAAAATTGGAGCGATCATTTTACAAGGGCCACACCACTCGGCCCAGAAGTCTACCAATACTGGCAAATCAGACTTTAATACGTCGTTTTCGAAGCTGTCGTCACTCAGGTATATAATTTTATCGCTCATGATGTTCTCCAGTTTGGGTGCCATTGCTGGTTTGTTAATGGCTTACCATGTATATTGGGGCTGAAAAATAGCTTTTCAAGTTACCTTTTTACAATGTGGCTATTTCAAACGATCGAGTATCTTATTGCAACCTCAACAGGTAAGCTTGCGCTATGAGCGAAACACATCTATCTACCCAAAGGTTTGCCGACCTACCTCTACATCCTGAGGTTAAACAGGCCCTTGCCGAGAATGGCTTCGAATTTTGTACGCCGATCCAGGCGTTATCACTGCCTGTATTACTTCAATCAAAAGATATCGCTGGTCAAGCACAAACGGGCACTGGCAAGACAATGGCCTTTTTGGTCGCCACTTTTAATCACTTATTATCGACTCCCGTACCTGAAGGTCGACTGATTAATCAGCCCCGCGCCATCATTATGGCTCCGACTCGCGAACTGGCGATTCAGATTGCTAAAGATGCGATTTTACTCGCTAAACACACTCACTTAAAGGTGGGTATTGTTTATGGCGGCGAAAGTTACGATGTACAGCGTAAAGTATTAGATCAAGGTGTTGATATCTTGATTGGTACTACGGGTCGAATTATCGACTACGTTCGCCAGGGCATTATCGGCTTGAATGTGATTCAGGCTGTAGTATTAGATGAAGCCGATCGTATGTTCGATCTTGGTTTTATCAAAGATATCCGCTTCTTGTTTAGACGTATGCCTGAGGCAAATCAACGTCTTAATATGCTATTTTCGGCAACCTTGTCGATGAAAGTGCAAGAGCTGGCTTATGATCATATGAACGAGCCAGTTAAAGTCGAAATCGCCCCTGAAGAAAAAACCTCTAAAAACATCAAAGAAGAAATCTTCTATCCTTCGCAAGAAGAGAAGATGCGTTTGTTGCTGACCTTGATTGAAGAAGATTGGCCAGAAAAAGCCATCGTTTTCTCCAACACTAAGCACAGTTGCGAAACGCTTTGGTCTTGGCTTGAAGGTGACGGACATCGTGTGGGTTTATTAACGGGTGATGTGCCACAGAAAAAGCGTATTCGTATCCTTGAGCAATTTACCAGTGGCCAGCTAGATATATTGGTTGCTACTGATGTTGCGGCTCGTGGTTTACATATTTCTGACGTTTCACACGTGTATAACTATGATTTACCAGATGATTGCGAAGACTATGTTCACCGAATCGGTCGTACGGGTCGTGCGGGTAACAAAGGCATGTCGATAAGCTTTGCCTGTGAAGAGTACGCACTGAACTTGCCGGCAATCGAAAGCTACATCAATCATTCGATTCCAGTGAGTAATTACGACAGTGAAGCTTTACTGGCCGATATTCCTACGCCAGCGAAGATCCACCGTAAACACCCTAGCGGCACTCGAAACTTGCGTGATCGTTCAGGGGCAAGCCGCCCAGGTGCGCAACGCAGTGGTGCTCGCCCTCCTCGTCATGATAGGACACGTAGACATTCGTAAATGCCAACACCCGCTTATGCCGCTATAACATTAGGCTCAAACAGTTTTAATATGCTGATCGCCAAAACTCGTGGTGGTCAGCCGCATATTATTGCGAAATATAAACGCAAGGTGAGGCTCGCCGAAGGTATAGGCGACGATGGCAACTTAAGCCATGACGTGATGCAGCGCGGCCTCGACTGTTTGAGTATGTTTGCCCAAATGTTGGTGCAACATAAGATTGAAGCAAATCATGTTGCTGTGATTGCTACTGCAACCCTTCGCAGTATCAGTAATGCCGATGAGTTTAATCGGCGTGCATTGCCACTCCTTGGTCATCCAATTGAAATCATCTCAGGCATGCGTGAAGCTGAGCTTATCTATCAAGGCATGGTAGCAACCACCTGTGGTCAAGGGCGCCGTTTAGTGATAGATATCGGCGGGGCGAGTACTGAGTTTATTATCGGTGATGGGCATCAAGTGTTGTTCAAAACCAGTTTGCCCTTTGGTAGCGTGACTTATAATCGCCAATTTTTTAGTAGCTTACCGCTGCAGCAGTTAGATTTTGATGATGCTAAGCAGCAAGTGCTAACCGCATTAGCTGAGCATAGACAAACGCTACGCGATCTAGGCTGGCATTGTGTTGTTGGCGCATCTGGCGCGGTGCAATCTGTGGTTGAAGTCCTGCTTCACCGTGGCTTATCTGAAACGATAACGCTCGATGTGCTTACTCTGCTGAAGGCTGAAATTCTCGCACAAGAAGACATTGGCTTAACGGGGATCGCTGGGCTTTGTAGCGAGCGAGCACCGACTTTTGCAGCGGGTGTCGCTATTTTATTGGCTTTGTTTGAGTTGCTGGGGATAGAGCATTTAGCCTTATCTGGCGGCGCATTACGTGAAGGTGTTTTAGTGATGCTCGCGCAGCGAATTATTGACGAAGCGAGCTAATATTTTATTGAAACATGATAAAAACCAAAGGCCGCTATGCGGCCTTTATTGTGTACTGCGTCGCTTATTTCAATAAATCGGCGAGATCTTTCTCTAAGGAAACGGTTGGGCGCTCTACGATACGGCCAACTTCTTTACCTTGCTGTAGCACAATAAAGGTTGGAATACGGGTAAAGTCGTATTTGGCAGCTAAGCCTTCGGGATCTTTCTTCGTCCGGTCGACACCAATATAGGTCACTTTGATATTGGGATTGGCGACTTCTTCCATGATACGGATAAAGCGCGGTGTTTCACGGTGACAATCTGGACACCAAGTACCAATGATCACAATAATTTCAGTTGGTTCGGTGACGCTTTTAAGCGGAGTGATTGCCGCAGTGTCGACCTGGTAGCTTTTATACCCTTCGGCAAACTCATTGAGATCTGTGACTAAATGTTGTGCTTCTACTATGCCAGTTAAAATCACTTCTTGTTTCTCCTCGCTGCAGGTCGCAATTAAGCCCTGTTGTTGTTCTTCAAATCCACAGCCACCATTGGCTAGTACCTGACAACTAAAAAATAAGGCAGTAGTGGCTATTAATGCCTTAACGTTATTGTGCATGATGCGCCCTTAAAATCGAAGAGAAAGAATGAAGCTTGATTCAAACATTATTCTTGATGCGATTAAAGCGGATCATTGATTTGCTGCAAGCTAGATCACGCATTGCTAATATCTATAAGCTTAACGATCACAGGATTGCATAGTTTTCGGAGTTAAGGCATTGAAAAAGTTCATCCCCGAATTGCGATTCGGGGATAGAGCGCATTGAAATAATGAGGTAGATGGCTCGATTACTGAGCGAGAATTTTTTCTAAAATAGGCTTGTTAGCCTCGGGGAAGTCATAATTAATTAAATCGGCTTTAGTGACCCAAGCGATAAGCTGACCTTCGAGGCCTTGGGCTGTGCCGTTAAACTCAGTGACCGAATGGATATCGAGTAGCACTTGTTTATCGGGATAATCGAAACTCAGCGCCATAAATGGCTGACTATCGGTGACATCGAGTGCAACTTCCTCTTTGAGTTCACGGATCAGCGCTTGAGTGACCGTTTCGCCCGCCTCAACTTTGCCGCCAGGAAATTCCCATTTCCCACCTTGATGTAAATGATCAGGGCGTTTTGCTAGTAGAATTTCACCGGCCGAGTTAGTAATAATGCCGACGGCAACATGGATGCGTTTAGTCATAATATTTATCTATTGAGTAGAGAGTTGAGCAAATTAATCGCTGTGATGGGCGTAATTTCAGCGGTTAGCGCTTCTGATTATTCTTTAAAAAAGTCGCCTTCATCGAGATCAAATTCATCAAATGCTTCGGGATCAAATTCGGCTTTCACTGGGATGACATGCTTTTCTGACGCCCAATCGCCGAGGTCGATGAGCTTACAGCGCTCGCTGCAAAAAGGTTTAAATGCAGATTGTGGCACCCACTCGACAGGGGCTTTGCAGATAGGGCAGTTAACGGTCAATGGCATAATTGTTCTCTTGGTTAACGGCGATACAGCGGCCGCCAATACTAATGTCTTTCAGGCCATTAGTGTAAAGGCTTCATGCACAGGTAGCCAGTAAGAAATCAATCGAACGGTCGGAGTGGCGTTGTTGTTCAAACTGCACAAAATGGATTGCAAAACGGTTTTTATGGCCGCTAATCGTAGGATAACACCCGTGGGAGGCATCGACTTTGACTCGCACCAAAGCAAGTGCTTGAGCACTGTCACCCTGATAAAAACCTGCATGGGCAACGGTATTGTCGTAATGGGCTGTGCTGCGGGTGAGTTGGAGCAATAGGGTGATGGGGGTGAGCAAAGGTTCGAAGTGTGCTATCCAAGAGCGGTAGTCTTGTTGTTTTTCTTCCCAAGGTTTAGCTAGCCAATAATGCAGTTGCGGCAGATCGAAGTTACAGCAGGCGCCCGGCATGCCAAAGCGTTGTCGTAGCGCGGAAATAAATCTGTCTTGTTTTAGTTGGCTGCCGAAGCGGTCGGGCTTTTGCAACGGTTCGCGGGCTTGGGTGAGGGCATTGATAAAAAGGTCGATTTGCTGGTGGTCGACGTGATCTAATTCTTGCCATTTGCTGAGTTGCAGCAAGTGCCGTTCAATGTCTTTTAATACTTCATTACGATAATCACAGCGTTCGGACAATTCACAGAGGGAAAACAGCGGATAAAAACATCTATGTTGGTGGTCATGGCTTAGGTTACTTTGCAGCTGTTTATCGAGGTATTCGAGCCGCAAGTAGCTGCGAATTTTCTCGTTTAGGGGCTGTTCGTAAACTAATTCAGTCATGGGCGTTATCAGTACCAGAAAGTTGTAAATATCGCTGGTGCAATGCTAGCACCTCTCGTTTTAAGGTTGATATCTCTCCTTGATTATCAATAATGTCGTCGGCTCTGGCGAGTTTTTCGCTGCGACTACATTGGCTACTAATGATGTTATTAACTTGAGATGCATCAACATTGTCACGTTTTACGGTGCGATTTATTTGCAACTCAGGTGAAATATCCACCACTAAAGTCCGATTGACTAACCTATCTAACCCGTTCTCAAATAGCAAGGGCACGACCATAATTACATAGGCAGAGGTCGCTTTTTCTACCTGCGCTAGCATTTCTTGGCGGATCATGGGGTGTAATAGTTGGTTTAGCCATTCGCGCTCTTCTGGATGGCTAAATATCCGCTGCCGCAACTTGGCGCGATCGAGTTCACCCTCTGGTGTTAATATCTCAGTACCAAAATGAGTTACGATCGCTTCCAATCCTTTTGAACCCGGAGCGACGACCTCGCGGGCAATGATATCAGCGTCGACTAAGGTTATTCCTTCGGCGGCGAACAAATTGGCAACAGTCGTCTTACCGCTGCCGATACCGCCAGTAAGACCAACAACATACTTTGACATCACATACTCCGGATAGCTTTGTGCTTAATTTGCTAGATCTTACAGTGTTGAGAGGTACCAATCGACAATCTGTTGCCCAAATAGCAAGGCTATCCAGCCTGCGGCGGCAATATAAGGGCCAAATGGGATTGGATTCCCTTGTTTCAGGCGTTTACTAACAATCATAGTAATGCCAACGACTGCGCCAACGAGGGACGAAAGTAAAATCACCAGCGGCAGCATTTGCCAGCCAAGCCAAGCACCGAACACGGCGAGTAATTTAAAGTCGCCATAACCCATGCCTTCCTTGCCGGTGAGGATTTTAAACAACCAGAAAATGGACCATAGACTCAAATAGCCTGCCGCCGCGCCGATAATGGCATCGGTTGGGCTCGCAAAGGTATGATTTAGGTTGATTATCAAGCCTAGCCAAAGCAATGGTAGCGTCATTTGGTCGGGGAGCAACATCTCATCAAGATCGATACCCGCCAGTGCTACAAGCACAAAGGTGAGTACGCTCGCAAAAACAAACTGCCAGCTTGGACCAAAATGCCATGCCAAAGTCGCGATAAGTAGCCCTGTGATGAATTCAATAATAGGGTAGCGAGCAGAAATAGGGGCGTGACAGGCGGCGCATTTTCCCTTGAGCATTAACCAGCCTAATAGGGGTAAATTATGCCAAGGCTTAATCGACGTTTTACATTTAGGGCAGGCTGAGCCCGGCACAACAAGATTATACTTTTCAGGGAAGGCATCTATAGGTTTATTGAGTTGTTCTATACCGATTTTTTTGACTATGTCTTCGTGGTATTCCTGCAAATACTGATTACATTCTTGCTGCCATTCCCGTTTCATGATCACAGGAAATCTGTGGATCACCACGTTTAAAAAACTACCAATGGTAGCGGCAAAAATAAAGCTTAATGCAATAAACAGCCAAGGATTCTGATCTAGAGACTGGCCCAAAAGCGATATGAATTCTGACATTTAGTTTTCTTATTTGAATCGAATGAATTAGCTGACGATTTTACCCATTTGGAAGATAGGAAGATACATAGCGACAATTAACCCGCCGACGACAGTGCCGATTACCACCATCATAATTGGTTCTATCAGGCTTGATAAACCATCAACCGCATCATCTACTTGCATTTCGTAGATGGTTGATACTTTATTGAGCATGTTATCCAGTGAACCTGATTCTTCACCTATCATCACCATTTGCACTAACATGTCGGGGAAAAGTCCAGTGGTCTGCATAGCCACATTCATCTGCATCCCCGCCATCACCTCTTGACGAATTTTTAAAATCGCTTTGCGGTATACCGCGTTACCCGATGCGCCAGCAGCGGATTCTAAGCCATCAATTAACGGCACACCTGCTGCAAATGTGGTTGCTAAAGTCCGGGCGAATCGTGCCATGGCACCTTTGTGTAATATAGGCCCAATGGCTGGGATTTTAAGCACAGCTTCGTCTACTCTATCTCGCACCATTTGTGAGTTTCGGTGCGCCCGCACAAACAAAAATACTCCGCCAACAATGGCGGCTAGAAAGATGTACCAAGAGGATTGTAAGCCGCGGGAAATATGCAGCACTAATTGAGTAAAGGCAGGCAGTTCAGCACCAAAGCCTTTAAAAATCTCCTCAAATTGAGGCACGACAAAGAGTAATAATAATGTTGTTACTAAAACAGCTACTATGACAACGGCAGCCGGATAGAACATGGCCTTCTTAATTTTTGATTTGAGTGCTTCCGTTTTTTCTCTGTATGTCGCCACGCGATCGAAAACTAAGTCTAGTGAACCAGAATGTTCACCGGCTGCAACTAGGTCAACATAAAGTTCGTCGAAGTAACGTCTATGGGGACGCATAGCATCGGATAAAGGAATACCCGATTGAATTTCGCTAAGGATATTTCCTAATAGTTCTCGCATTTTAGCTTTTTCGTGACCGCGGCCGAGTAGCTCAATAGTTGTCACTAAAGGCACGCCCGCCGCTAGCATAGTTGCAACTTGGCGAGTCATCATAGCAATATCCATAGGGGTGATTTTCGGATCCCCTAGTTTAAATAGCGCAGAAGACTGTTTACGTACGCTTTTTGGATTTACGCCTTGGGATTTCAATTGGCTACGGATTTCGGCGGCGGTTGCTCCCCTGAGTTCACCTGCGGTTTTCTTGCCGTCGCGATTTACACCTTTCCATTCGAAGGTATAGATTTTTGGTTGGCTCTTTTGCTCGGCTTTCTTGGTGCGAGGCTTTCTTGTTGTCGTTGCCGTAGCCATAAATGATTCCTGTAAATAAATCGTTCTAGATTTTTAGTTAACTGAACGCTGTGCTTGTGAAATAGTTTGGACTCTAAGATTCAAATATGCGAGTAATGATGCGCTATTGCCTGCATTTTAGATTTAGCTTTAGATATATAAAGATTGGATTTAGCCAAAACTGGTTACACGATTGACTTCTGCAATGCTAGTGACGCCATGCATCACTTTCAATAACCCTGATTGCCGTAAATCTCGCATTCCTTGGGCTTTAGCTTGGGAGGCAATTTGCAAAGAATTACCGCCCTCCATGATAGTACGGGCTATTTCATCGGACATTTTCATGACTTCATAAATACCGACTCGGCCTTTGTAGCCCGCAGAGCAGTGCTCGCAGCCAACAGGTTTAAAGGTGGTAAAGCCTTGAGTAATTTGTGCTTGGGCAAAGCCTAAACGCAATAATTCATGTTCGGGGATCACTTCAGCTTGTTTGCATTCAGGGCATAGGCGACGCGCTAAGCGCTGGGCAATAATCAGGTTCACTGAGCTGGCTATGTTGTAACCAGGTACACCCATGTTGATTAAACGGGTTAAGGTTTCGGCTGCTGAGTTTGTGTGCAAGGTCGATAAGACTAAGTGACCCGTTTGTGCCGCTTTAATGGCAATTTCGGCGGTTTCAAGATCGCGAATTTCACCCACCATCACCACATCGGGGTCTTGGCGTAGGAATGAACGTAAAGCAGAGGCGAAGGTGAGGCCTGCCTTTAAATTAATGTGAACTTGGTTTACACCTTCGAGGTTAATTTCCACTGGGTCTTCTGCGGTAGAAATATTACGCTCTTCGGTATTGAGAATATTTAACCCTGTATAGAGAGAGACTGTTTTACCTGAACCGGTTGGGCCTGTCACTAGAATCATGCCTTGGGGTTTTGCTAGCATTTCAAGGTAGAGCTTTTCTTGGTCGGGCTCGTAGCCAAGCTTTTCAATACCTAATTGTGCGGAGGATGAGTCCAAAATCCGCATTACAATTTTTTCGCCCCAGAGCGTCGGCAAGGTGCTTACCCGAAAGTCGATGGACTTAGTACGGGATAGTTTCATCTTAATTCGACCATCCTGCGGCACTCGCCGTTCGGCGATATCGAGTTTCGACATTACCTTTAGTCGTGCCGATAAACGACCAGCGAGGCTAATCGGCGGTTCAGAGACTTCGTGGAGAATACCATCTATACGGAAACGAATACGGTAGCGTTTCTCATAGGGTTCAAAGTGTAAATCCGACGCGCCTTTGCGAATTGCATCGGTTAAAATTTTATTGATATAAATGACAATGGGCGCATCGTCACTACTCTCACCAGTAGATTCTTCGCTACGTCTGTCGGTATCAGTAATTTCTATCGCTGCCAGCGCTGCTTCGTCCATACCGCCTAAATCGAGACCGCTGATATCTTCTTCGAGAATTTTCTCCAGTGCTTTGGCTAGTTTATCTTCTTCAACTAGAATCGCTTCGGCGTGCAGGCCTGCACTAAATTGGAAATCTTCGAGGGCGGCAATATTGGTCGGGTCGGATGTGCCTATATAGAGGCGATTTCCCCGTTTAAACAGCGGTAAGCAGCGGTGCTTTTCAATGAGTTTTTTATTGAGGAAGTCCTCCGGAATGGAAGCAAGATCAAACTCATTGAGGTCGAGTAGTGGCGTGCCATATTCCTCATAGCACAGTTCAGCAATAGCACGTGCTGAAACCAGTTTACTTTGTACTAAAGTACTGACTAACGCTTGCTTATTTTGGCGGGATTTTGTGATGGCATTAGCCATCTGCTCTTCATTAAGCAGGCCCTTACGAATAAACAGGGTCGATAAACCTAAATGAAGGCCAGTTGTGGGCATCTTTAAAACCTAAATGTATTAAAGGTTAAATGGCAGCTGCGCTGCCATTTATGAAGTAAATATACTTACTAAACTATAAACCTGCCCCTGCAGTACATTGGGCGGCTGTGGCTCCAGTGCCTACGTTAACAATTCCGTATGTAACTCTACCTTCAGGAGATATAGTTGCTGTAAGTGTACATGAACCTTCTGCAAACACTAGTGTTCCACCAGCTCCTTCTGCAGCAAGTCCAGTTAATGACATTCCAGGGGCTGCAGCAACATCTGCTGGTAAAGTATCGCAACTAATACCTGATTGAGTACATGTCACAGCTTTAGTCGTATATGATGCAATTGCTTTCATGGCTGCACCACCATGGGCTGAACCAACATAATCACGGTATGCTGGTAAAGCAACAGCTGCCAAAATACCGATAATGGCGACTACGATCATTAGTTCGATCAGAGTAAAACCCTGAGCTTTTTTATTTAATGCTTTGTTTAAATTCATGGCCTTCATTTTTCTCTCCAGCTAACTATTTAGTGACTTACTGTGGTTGAATAAAGTGTTAAAACTAAACGCTGTTTTACACTATAAATTGTTTTGACTCGTCAAACTTTTTTACTCATTTATGCTAATAAAATCATTTATATGATCTATGTAACATTAACAGTACACCGATGATCTTGAATGACCCATGTGTAATGACTCATGCTGATTTATTCAACGCCACTTACTGAGCTAATGTCTGTTTGAATAAATCCTTTCGGTAACCGCACCTTAGGCTAATGTCCCTCAAAATGTGCTCCTCAAAAACGCAGATTAGAGCATTTTGACAGACATTCCAGTGCTGACCTTAGGTGAGGTTGACCAAACGGCCATCTCGCCTTTGTAAAAGTTAGTACAAAGTTGCATAAAATGAAACAACTTTTACTCATAAAGTACTAATAAAATGATTCATTTGTCTAAGAAATAGGAGATTAAACACATTGTGTTATAACAAAATTTTGACAATGTCAGTTTGATTGACTGGTATTAGCGCTAGAGTCAAGGTGATGGCGGATTTTCGATTGATTTTTGAAGGAGTTTAGCCATTGCTGATATTCGTATCATAAGGGCAAAACGCTTTGCTTTTTGAGTCTGGTACATGCAAAGCGTTTTATGATTTAACAAATGTTACGGTTTACTTTAAGTCGGTTTTAAGCTTTCAATCTAAGCGACAAGTCTAGGGCGCGAACATGCTTAGTGAGCGCACCAACTGAGATATAGTCGACACCGGTTTTGGCAAATTCGGCTAAGGTGTCTAAGGTGACATTACCGGAGACTTCAAGCTTAGCGCCGGCGCCTTTCGCTTTATATTGATTGTTCATTTCAACCGCTTCGACCATCTTAGTGATATCGAAGTTATCTAACATGATGATATCTGTGCCAGAGTCGAGTGCTAAGGCGAGTTCTTCGAGTGATTCCACTTCGACTTCAACGGGTTTGTTCGGGTGCAAGTTGCGGGCGGTATCTACGGCTTGGCGAATGCCACCACAGGCCATAATGTGGTTTTCTTTAATCAAAAATGCATCATATAAGCCAATGCGGTGGTTTTTGCCGCCGCCGCAGGTGACGGCATATTTCTGGGCAGTGCGCAGGCCTGGAATGGTTTTGCGAGTATCTAATAGGCGAGTGTGAGTGCCCACCAGTTTATCGACATAATGCTTAGTTAAGGTCGCAACGCCAGACAGGGTTTGGATAAAATTCATTGCCGTGCGTTCGCCAGTGAGAATAGCGCGCGCTGGTCCCGAGAGTTCACACAGTAACTGGTTGGGTAATACTAAATCGCCATCATCCACATGCCAATGCAGTGCGACTTCCCCACCGAGTTGATTAAAAACCTGCTCTGCCCATGCTTTACCGCAAAAAACGCCTTCTTCACGGGTGATAAGGGTGGCTTCAGCGTACTTATCAGCAGGGATCAACATTGCTGTGATATCACCATAAGCGATAGCCTTCGTTTGATCGTTGATTTCGGTGCCACCTAAGTCTTCACTGAGGGCGGATTTTACTGATTGGCGAATATCGTTTTCTAACATGAGCGGGGTCCTTGCATTCTTTAATTACTGACGACCTACTTGCATCTTAGGTTAAGATTACCACGGCCTTAGGCCTCACGGAACAGCTTGGAAGATTGTGCCTGCAGAGACTCAACCTCTGACTTATTTAAGTTGGGAGTGAATGGCTTACTCCGTGAGCTCAATATTAAAAGATGATGAAGTCAGTCTGTTCCGTGCGCTGGGTTTCTTCTTTGCTTGGCTGAATACTGTTAGAGTAACCCAGTTTATGTGGTATAGAGGATAAGCTCATAATGCGGTTTGATTCGGGTTGGTGTGAGGGTGCAAGGCGTTGTGAGTCACCACATTTTAATCAACGTCCCTTGGGTGAAGTGAGTTTGTTGGTGATCCACAATATTAGCCTGCCAGCAGGTTGCTTTGGATTACCTTATATTGATCAATTATTTCAAGGGTGCTTAGATACCAATGCCGATGCCAGTTTTGCACAGCTGCAGGGCTTGGAAGTCTCGGCGCACTTTTTGATCCGCCGTAATGGCGAGCGTGTGCAGTACGTGAGTTGTAACGACAGGGCTTGGCATGCTGGGGTGTCTCGTTATGGCGAGAGAGAGAATTGTAATGATTTCTCCATTGGTATTGAGCTGGAAGGCACAGATACTGAACCTTACACGCCTGAGCAATATCAGTCACTGGTAGCGTTGACGCAAGCACTGTTGGCGGAGTATCCATCGCTGAGTACCGAACGAATTGTGGGTCATTGTGATATTGCGCCAATGCGCAAAACAGACCCTGGGCAAAGTTTTGATTGGGAAAGATATTTAGGGAAGCTAAAGGAATATACTTAGGCGTTGCGCTCTTAGGTTTTTGGATTTTAGACGTATTTCACACAAACCTAGACTATTTATGGACAAATTATAGAGGTACAGCCCATGGCATTATTTTCACTCTTGGTCGCCATTTTAGTGGAGCGACTTAAATTTCTTCCTTCATCATGGCAATTTGATCGTTTATTGCAATCCTACCAAACGACGTTTTTTGGTGATAAAGCCTCACTGACGAGCGTTATGATGGCGCTGGCGTTAGTGCTGCCAGCCTTGTTGGTGTATGTATTGTCTTGGTTAGTGGCGGGGATGTTTTGGGGCTTATTAAGCTTAGCGCTATGGATTGTCGTGGCGGTGGTTTGTTTTAACCATCAGAAACAGCGTGATATTTTCAAGAAATATATGCAAGCGGCTTGTCGTTCTGACGTCCAAGCTTGTTACCATTATGCCGCTGAGCTCGATTGTAGCGAGTGTTTGGATGCGGTATCCGAGAAAGACCTTGGCGCCAAAGTGGGTCAAAGTGTCGCTTGGATTAACTATCGTTATTACGGCGCCGTTGCTTTGTTCTTCATTTTTCTGGGGCCAGTCGGTGCTGTGTTGTATTGCACTGTGCGTTTTTATGCAGAAGAAAATGCCCGTAAATCCCTTGAGCTGCCATTAGTCAACGAAGTGATTAGCGTGTTGGATTGGTTACCTAGCCGCATCTTTGCTTTTGGTTATGCGTTAAGTGGCCAATTTAGCGAAGGGGTAGCCGCGTGGCGCCATCATGGTTTGACCATAAATACCAGTGCTCGCACTGTCGTTGTTGAGACGGCATTAGCAGCGCAACCTTTACCTGAGGTCGCGAGTGCACCTATATGTGTACAGTCAACCTTGGCATTATTAGTACTGAGTAAACGCAACTTTACACTTATCGTCGCGGTACTGTCACTGCTGACCATTTTTGGATTGGTGAGTTAAGCAATATCAGCGTCACAGCGATAGCTGAATTTGGCAGTCTGAGCTGAGATAGCTCAGCACTGTCAAATGGTCTGACCCCATAGACATTTTTTTCCGCTATGCTCTCTCTTCGTGAGTGCTTTCGATCGAGATCGCTTTTAAGGAGTGATCTTCAATCTGGACATCAAAACGCTGATTTGATAAAGTGCGCTCACTCAAAAAAATTGGTAAGACCAATTTACAACGGAGCTGAGCGCCTGATGGCCTATAGTAAAATTAATCAGCCAAAAATTTCTGATGTGATCATGGCTCAATTAGAGCAGATGATCTTAGAGGGCAGTTTGCAGCCCGGTCAGAAGTTACCGCCTGAACGCGAACTGGCGATCCAGTTTGAAGTGTCTCGACCTTCTTTGCGTGAAGCTATCCAAAAGCTTGAGGCAAAAGGACTGTTAATGCGCCGCCAAGGCGGTGGTACTTATGTCAAAGAGCAACTCTGGCAGAGCCTTGCCGATCCTATCGTTGAACTTATGAATTCTGATCCAGAGAGTCAATACGACTTGCTGGAGTTTCGTCATGCTACAGAAGGCATGATGGCTTATTTTGCGGCGCTGCGTGGTACTGACGCCGATATGCAAAATATCAAACGTATGATCCTCGAGGTGGAAGCCGCCACCGATATTGAACAACAAGCCGCCGCCATTGTGCGTTTTTATCGTGCCGTTGCCGAAGCGTCACATAACGTGGCTATGTTACACCTCGTTCTCAGTTTAACCCCTGTGCTGCATCAAAATGTGGCGCAAAACTTGGAGCTTTTAAGCCGCCGCGAAGAAGCTTCTACTATGGCTAACGATCACAGACGGGCCTTGCTCGCTGCCATCGTTCGTCGTGATCCCGAAGCCGCCAGAGAAGCCTCGAATGAACACTTAAGTTACATCGAAGAGGTGATGTTATCTGTGCGGGAAGAAGATAGCCGGTTGCAGCGAAGCTTGCGCCGTTTAAAGAGTGGCGCTTAAGTTCTGTAGTTTAGCTGCCTGCTAAATCGGAATATGCCGCAAACACCATTCATTATCATGTATATAGAGAAGGACAGTGTCATGTCTGAAGATATGCTACAAGACGTAGATCCATTAGAGACTCAGGAATGGGTTGATGCCCTGCAAGCCGTGTTGGAACAGGAAGGCCCAGAGCGCGCGCATTTTTTACTAGAGAAGCTGATCGATAAAGCGCGTCGTAATGGCACTCACTTGCCTTACAATGCCACAACGGCTTACTTGAACACTATCCCAGCGGGTCAAGAGCCTCACATGCCTGGCAACCAAGAGATGGAACGTCGCATTCGCGCCATCATCCGTTGGAACGCTTTGGCTATGGTTCTGCGTGGTTCTAAGAAAGATTTAGAGTTGGGCGGCCATATCTCAAGTTTCGCTTCAAGCGCGACTATCTATGACGTATGTTTTAACCACTTCTTCCGTGCACCGAATGAAAAAGACGGTGGCGATCTCGTGTATTTCCAAGGCCATATCGCCCCTGGTATTTATGCGCGTTCATTCCTAGAAGGTCGTTTAAGCGAAGAGCAACTGGCTAACTTCCGTCAAGAAGTGGATGGCAAGGGTCTGTCTTCATACCCACATCCAAAATTGATGCCGGATTACTGGCAGTTCCCAACGGTTTCTATGGGCTTAGGTCCAATCCAAGCCATCTATCAAGCCCGTTTCCTGAAATATCTGACTGACCGTGGTCTGAAAGATTGTTCAGCACAAACTGTTTACTGTTTCTTAGGTGACGGTGAGTGTGACGAGCCAGAAGCCTTAGGCGCGATCGGTTTAGCAGCCCGTGAAGAATTAGATAACTTAGTCTTCATCGTTAACTGTAACTTACAGCGTCTTGATGGCCCTGTACGTGGTAACGGTAAGATCATCCAAGAACTTGAAGGCGAATTCCGCGGCGCAGGCTGGGAAGTTGTTAAAGTGATTTGGGGTCGTTACTGGGATCCATTATTGGCCCGTGACACCAGCGGTAAACTGCTGCAGTTGATGGAAGAAACCGTTGACGGTGAATACCAAAACTGTAAAGCCAAAGGTGGCGCTTATACGCGCGAACACTTCTTTGGTAAGTATCCTGAAACGGCCGAAATGGTTGCTAACATGTCAGATGATGACATTTGGCGCTTAAACCGCGGCGGTCATGATCCAGTTAAAGTTTACGCTGCACTGGAACATGCACAAAAAACCAAAGGCCGTCCAACAGTCATCCTAGCGAAAACCGTTAAAGGTTACGGCTTAGGTGATGCGGGTGAAGGTAAAAACATTGCTCACAACGTGAAGAAGATGGGCGTTGAGTCTATCCGTTACTTCCGCGATCGTTTCAATATCCCGATCCCTGATGACCAGTTAGAAGATCTGCCTTTCTATCATCCTGGTCCAGATTCTGAAGAAGTGAAGTACATGATGAGCCGTCGTGAAGCGCTGCATGGTAGCGTGCCACAACGTCGTCAAAAGTTCACTGAAGAGATGGAAGTGCCGTCACTGAAGATTTTCGATTCGATTTTACAGGGCTCAAACGGCCGTGAAATTTCATCGACTATGGCATTCGTTCGCGTGCTGACAGCATTGCTGAAAGACAAGAAAATTGGCAAAAATATTGTGCCAATTATTCCTGATGAAGCCCGTACTTTCGGTATGGAAGGTCTGTTCCGTCAAGTGGGTATTTATGCTCACGAAGGCCAAAAATACGTACCGCAAGACTCTGACCAAGTGGCTTATTATCGTGAAGATAAAACCGGTCAAGTATTGCAAGAAGGGATTAACGAACTCGGTGCTATGTCTTCATGGGTATCGGCAGCGACAAGCTACTCTGTCAACGATACACCTATGATCCCGTTCTACATCTACTACTCAATGTTCGGTTTCCAACGTATTGGCGACATGGCTTGGGCTGCGGGTGACATGCGTGCGCGTGGTTTCTTAGTCGGTGGTACTTCAGGTCGTACAACGCTTAACGGCGAAGGTCTGCAGCATCAAGATGGTCACAGCCACGTATTGGCGAACACTATCCCTAACTGTATTACTTATGATCCAACTTACGGCTACGAAATCGCCGTTGTGGTACAAGATGGTATCCGTCGTATGTACGGCGAGAATCAAGAAGATATCTTCTACTACTTGACCACGATGAACGAAAACTATGAGCAACCAGCCATGCCAGAAGGCGCGGAAGTGGGCATAGTCAAAGGTATCTATAAGTTAGAAACGGTTGCGGGCTCAGGTAAAGGCAAAGTTCAGTTAATGAGCTGTGGCACTATCCTTGAACAAACCCGTAAAGCGGCGCAAGCACTGGCGAAAGATTTCGGTATCACAGCCGACGTATTTAGCGTAACTAGCTTCAACGAATTGACTCGCGATGGTCAAGCCGCTGAACGTTGGAACATGCTGCACCCAACCGAAACGCCAAAACAAGCCTATATCAGCCAAGTGATTTCAAGTGATGCACCTGCAATCGTCGCGACTGACTATATGAAGATTTACGGCGAACAGTTACGTGCTTATATTCCTACCGATTACAAAGTGTTAGGTACTGACGGTTTCGGTCGTTCAGACAGCCGCGAGAATCTGCGTCACCACTTTGAAGTGGACGCTAAGTTCATCGTTATTGCGGCACTGAAATCACTGGTTGATCGCAAAGAGCTGCCTGTCGATGTGTTAGCAAAAGCCATTAAAGAATATGGTATCGACGCTGACAAGATCAATCCACAGTACGCGTAAGAGGCAATAAAAATGGCTGAATTAAAAGAAGTTTTTGTTCCTGATATCGGCGGCGATGAAGTGCAAGTGATCGAAATCTGTGTGGCTGTGGGTGATACCCTAGCGGCAGAAGAATCGATTCTTACCGTCGAAAGCGACAAGGCGACTATGGATATTCCAGCGCCTTTCGCCGGTGTTTTAGCCGAATTGAAAGTGGCTGTGGGCGATAAAGTATCTGAAGGTACTTTGATTGCTATGATGCAAGCAGCGGGCGCGGCAGCTGCTGCTCCGGCTCCAGTTGCTGCACCCGCTCAGGCGGCACCAGCATCTGCACCAGTTCAAGCGGCTCCTGCCCCTGTGGCTGCTGCTCCTGCGACGGGCGCAACCAAAGTGGTTGAAGTGACTGTGCCTGATATCGGTGGCGACACAGATGTATCGGTTATCGAAGTCCTGGTTGCTGTCGGTGACAAGATTGAAGTGGATAGCGGTTTAATTACCCTAGAAACAGACAAAGCGACCATGGACGTACCATCACCTTTCGCGGGTGTGGTTAAAGACGTTAAAGTCGCAGTTGGCGATAAAGTGTCGCAAGGCTCTTTAGTTATCATGCTTGAAGTGGGCGGCGCTGCACCTGCAGCCGCGCCAACTGTTGCTGCCCAAGCGGCTCCTGCCGCTACGGTAG
Organism: Shewanella sp. SP1S1-7; assembly: GCF_031932105.1. Classification (NCBI taxonomy): domain Bacteria; kingdom Pseudomonadati; phylum Pseudomonadota; class Gammaproteobacteria; order Alteromonadales; family Shewanellaceae; genus Shewanella; species Shewanella sp. SP1S1-7. Next base: position 17,430 of record NZ_JAUOEU010000027.1, on the reverse strand, counting down.
CGCCAGTGGCCGCAGCACCTGCTGCACCAGCGGCAAGTGTGGTTGCGGTAAAAGAAATTCAAGTGCCGGATATTGGCGATGCCAGCAATGTCGATGTGATCGAAGTGCTCGTGTCTGTCGGTGATGAAATTACTGCAGACCAAGGTTTGATTACCCTTGAAACTGACAAAGCCACCATGGAAGTGCCTGCGCCATTCGCCGGTAAACTGCTGTCTTTGACGGTTAAAGTGGGCGACAAGGTTTCTCAAGGTAGCGTTATTGCAACGATTGAAACTGTCACAGTGGGTGCAGCTCCTGCAGCGGTTGCTCAAGCGGCAGCTCCTGCTCCAGTGAGCGCGGCGCCCGTTGCAGCCCCAACACCTGCAAGCCGTCCTCCAGTACCACACCACCCAAGTGCAGGTACACCTGTGTCTACCGGTGCGGTACATGCGTCTCCTGCGGTACGTCGTTTAGCCCGTGAGTTTGGTGTCGATTTGACCCAAGTGACAGGTTCTGGCCGTAAAGGTCGCATTATGAAAGAAGACGTTCAGGCGTATGTGAAATACGAACTGTCTCGTCCGAAAGCGACTGCGGCAACCTCTGTGGGTTCAGGTAACGGCGGCGGTCTGCAAGTGATTGCAGCACCTAAAGTTGATTTCAGTAAGTTTGGTGAAGTGGAAGAAATTCCATTAAGCCGTATCCAGAAGATTTCTGGCCCTAACTTACACCGCAACTGGGTAACTATCCCTCACGTGACTCAGTTCGATGAAGCTGATATCACTGAAATGGAAGAGTTCCGTAAGCAGCAAAACGATGTAGCGGCGAAGAAAAAAGCCGATTACAAGATCACGCCTTTAGTGTTTATGCTAAAAGCTGTGGCTAAAACGTTGCAACAGTTCCCAGTGTTCAACTCAAGCTTAAGTAGCGATGGCGAATCACTGATCCAGAAGAAGTATTTCCATATCGGTGTGGCGGTTGATACGCCAAACGGTTTGGTTGTGCCAGTCGTGCGTGACGTGGATAAGAAAGGCATTATCGAGTTATCTCGTGAACTGGCTGATATCTCTATCCGTGCCCGTGATGGCAAGCTGAAATCTGCTGACATGCAAGGTAGCTGTTTTACTATTTCAAGTTTAGGTGGCATTGGCGGTACGGCGTTTACGCCTATCGTTAACTACCCAGACGTGGCGATTTTAGGTGTGTCTAAATCTGAAATTAAGCCTAAGTGGAATGGTAAAGAGTTCGAACCTAAATTGATGTTGCCACTGTCGCTGTCATACGATCACCGTGTGATTGATGGTGCTATGGCTGCACGCTTTAGTGTGACGCTGTCAGGAATTCTGTCCGATATTCGTACTTTGGTTCTGTAAGCATATAAGGCTGCTCATCTTGAGTGGCCTTTTGTTTATTGTGATCAGTATCAAACACAGGTTAAAATGCGCCCACCTTACGCGCTGGCGCATTTTCGGTTGGCAGGATAGCTCCTCCAACGGATTGAATGAGAATTAGAGGAAAACATGAGTAACGAAATCAAAACTCAGGTAGTGGTATTAGGTGCAGGTCCTGCAGGTTATTCTGCGGCTTTCCGTGCAGCGGACTTAGGTCTAGAAACCATTATCGTTGAACGTTTTAGCACTTTAGGTGGCGTGTGTCTTAACGTGGGTTGTATCCCATCTAAAGCCCTATTACATGTTGCTAAAGTTATCGAAGAAGCCAAAGCCGTTGCTGCTCACGGTGTGGTTTTCGGCGAGCCAACTATCGATTTAGATAAGTTACGTGGCTTTAAAGAAAAAGTCATTGGCCAATTAACTGGCGGATTGGGCGGTATGTCCAAAATGCGTAAAGTTAACGTGGTTAACGGTTTTGGTAAATTCACTGGCCCTAACACGTTAGAAGTGACTGCTGAAGATGGCACTGTCAAAGTGGTTCAATTCGAGCAAGCTATCATTGCTGCGGGTTCTCGCCCAATCAAACTGCCATTCATTCCGCATGAAGATCCACGTATTTGGGATTCGACTGACGCATTAGAACTGAAAGAAGTTCCTGGCAAGCTGTTAGTGATGGGCGGCGGTATTATCGGCCTAGAAATGGGTACTGTGTACGCTTCTTTAGGCAGTGAAATCGACGTGGTTGAAATGTTCGACCAAGTGATCCCTGCAGCTGATAAAGATGTGGTTCGCGTATTCACTAAGCAAATCAAGAAGAAATTCAACCTGATCCTTGAAACTAAAGTCACAGCGGTAGAAGCCCGTGAAGACGGTATCTATGTTTCTATGGAAGGTAAGAGCGCACCAACTGAAGCTGTCCGTTACGATGCGGTATTAGTAGCAATTGGCCGTGCACCTAATGGTAAGTCGTTAGATGCTGAAAAAGCAGGTGTTAACGTTGATGAGCGTGGCTTTATCAAGGTTGATAAGCAACTGCGTACTAACGTACCGCACATCTATGCAATTGGTGACATCGTTGGTCAACCAATGCTCGCTCACAAAGGCGTGCACGAAGGCCACGTAGCGGCAGAAGTGATCGCTGGCATGAAGCACTACTTCGATCCAAAAGTGATCCCATCAATTGCTTACACTGACCCAGAAGTAGCTTGGGTTGGTTTAACTGAGAAAGAAGCGAAAGAGCAAGGTATTGCTTACGAAACCGCAACTTTCCCATGGGCAGCAAGTGGCCGCGCTATCGCATCTGATGCGAGCGAAGGCATGACTAAGCTGATTTTCGACAAAGACACTCATCGCGTAATCGGTGGTGCGATTGTTGGCGTTAACGGTGGCGAGCTGTTAGGCGAAATCGGTTTAGCGATTGAAATGGGTTGTGATGCTGAAGATTTAGCATTAACCATTCACGCTCACCCAACACTGCACGAATCAGTGGGCTTAGCCGCTGAAATGTACGAAGGTTCTATTACTGATTTGCCAAACCCAAAGGCAAAGAAAAAGTAATTTAGCTGTCGATTAAAAAAGCGCTCATTTGAGCGCTTTTTTATTGCCTGTATTTTTTTGTAACTTTTATGTAAACAAGCGGATGAATTGATAGGATTGAGCTGCTACAGTACAACTATGGTATGAAGTAAGCCGTCACATGCAAACAAAAATAATTAGAACAATTCTGACATGTTTCATCCTTTTACTGACTGGCGTCCACTCGGCTTGGGCGGGCGGCTTTGTGCAGCGAGTGTTTACTGATAGGGATGGTTTAGCGGTCACCAGTATCCGCGGTTTGGCCTTAGATGATTACGGTTTTGTATGGGCCGCGACTGAGCAGGGCTTGTATCGAGTCAGTAATTCTAAGGTGCGGCGTATCGATAAAATCGGCACCGAATCGCGACTGTCAGATGACTTTTTAACCTCAGTAGTAAACATCGACCGTGACAAACTATTGGTCAGCACCAACGCCGCGATTTACCTCTACGATATTGTCCAAAATCAATTTACCGCCTTTGGTTCACCCTATTTATTCCCGCAGTTTCCCGGTGGTGCGCTGGTCTCGGCAGCCCGAAAGAATAGTAAAACATGGCGATTGTTAATTGATAATGGCCAGATATATGAATTCTCCCCTTCAAAGTCCGAACTGCGCCTCATTACTCAGTTGCCGGTTAATCGCGATCTTCCTTGGCGTAAATTGCTGGTCATGCCGAATGGTCAAATGCTGGTCGCGGGAACCTTGCAATTAGAGTTGCTAGAGCAAAATGGCGAGCGGGTATTCCAATACTCTTGGACCGAATCTATGGGCAGTATTCTCGATATGTTAGAGGATTCTCAGCATAGGATCTGGATTGCGACTGGCCGCGGCGTTTATCAATTAGATCAAGTTTCTAGGCAGATTATCCCCGTGCCAGAATTGCCCGATTGGAGCACAGCGATCGTTGAAGATGCGAAAGGATATTTATGGTTTTCCAGTCGTATCGGTTTATTGAAATGGTCGCCCGAAACACGCCAGATTGAAAACTATCAAAAGGAGTTGAAGGTTGAGGCCGACATGGAAACGCTAAAAGCCATGTTGTTTGATGATGCGGGTTTGATGTGGGTCGGAGGTTCAGGCGATGGATTGGCGTTATTGGCGTCGCAGCCTGATTTTATCCTCGACACTTATACCGGCGATGAACCCTATCAATTGAGTGATGCCATGACTTGGTCAGTGCATGCCAGTGATGAAGGCGTTTGGCTAGGTTCTTCCAATTTGGATTTTATTGCTAAAGGCAGTAGTAAGGCATTTAACGTGCCGATTGAGGGATTTAATCCCCATGAAAGCATTTATGATATCAGTGAGTTTGAGGGACATTATTTACTATTATCGACAACTAGCGGTCTCTTTGTTGTCGATAAAGACACTTTGCAAGGCAGCAGTTTTGCTAAGTGGACCCACGGTAATGATGGCTTTAAAAATAAGCTCATTTATAAAACCTACCTCGACCCTAAACTGAAAGGACGCATTTGGATTGCGACCACATCAGGGCTGTATTTTTGGGAAATGGGACTTTACGAACCTCAGCCCTTTGATATTGATAAATCATCGGACAAATTTGATGGCCCCAAGCGACCCGTTATCCGCACGATTTATCGTACGTCTGACGGTCGTCTGTGGGTTAGCGGTAAAAAAGTCTTTGGCTATATCGACAGCCAAAACGAGTTTCATGATCAGCGGCAGTTATTTAACGCCTTTGCGGCACAGCCAACGGTCAGTCATATTGAAGAAATGTCACCTGGGGTGATCTGGTTTGGCTCCTATGAAAAAGGTTTATTCGAATACCATCAGCAAACGGGATCGTTAATTTCACTGACTTCCGAATGGCAATTAAATTGCAGCTCAGTGTTTTTTATTCAAAAAACGCTTAAGTCTAATCTTGTGGGCTGCTCGGATTCTTTGATTCGTCAGGATATTCAAACAGGCAATATCGCAATGTTTAATCAACTCGATGGTTTAATTTCCGATGAGATGAACGAAGGCGCCTATTTTTACTCACCTAAAACAGGCTTTTACTTAGGCACGCCCGAGGGCGTGATGCGACTGGATGTCGATAGGCTGGCTAACCGCATTACCGATGACCATGTGATGCTTGAATCTGTCTCTGTTTACTATAACAACACGACAGAAGTTTCCTTGTTGCCGCGTAACCTGATGACCATTAAACCCGAAGCCAATATGGTTAGTTTTCAAATCACTAACTTAGATTATCTCGATGATTCGCCCATCCAATTTAAATATCGCTTACGTCATCAAGATGAGGAGAGTCGTTATGTGCTGCTTCAGGGGGAGGCGCAGATTAACCTCGCAGGTTTAGCTGCGGGTGGTTATGTATTAGATATTTTGAGTCAGGTGAATGGCATATGGTCAGACAAACCTTTTACCTATCCCTTTTATGTTGAGCAGCATTGGTGGTTATCCCAAGGTTTTAAGGGCATTTTACTGCTGTTATTTTCCATTATTGCTTTAAGTCTTGCTTGGTACCGACAACGTCAGATCAATACCTTTAAACAAATGAATCAGGCATTAACTGAGAGTGATGACAGACTAAGGCAATCTTTACGCGGCAGTGACTCAGATCTCTGGGAATGGCATAAGAATACGCAGGCATTTCACCTCGATAATCGCGGTTCTGTGCTTGGTACCCATGCCAATGAGATTGTGGTGAGTTTAGAGGATTTGCCCGTGCATCCACAGGATAGGGAAAAAGTGATCGATCAGTGGAATAGCATGATATCGGGGGAGAACGATAGATTCGAAGCCGAATATCGTTATCAGCGCAAGGAGGGTAATTGGGGCTGGTTAAGGGTAAAAGGGCGACCCGTTGCGCGTAATAAACACTCCAATGAGGTTGAGCGGGTCGCGGGTATTTATAGTGATATTACCGTGCAACGCCAGTTAGAAGATGAAGTGAATTTGCTGGCAAAAGCCTTTGGTAACACCTCTGAAGGTGTACTGATTTTAGATGTCGAAGGCAGTATTCGCGTGGCGAATTACGCTGCACAACAAATTATCGGCATCGATTCTGCTGATTTAGTTGGCCAATCTTTTACCCAATTTGTACAGATGAATGACGGTTTAGCATCGGAAATCAAGCAACTCCTCAGTGATAGCCAGTCTTGGACGGGCGAGCGTGAGTTAATCAACGCCAGTCAGCAACCTTGCCCTGTATGGCTAAACGTATCTGTGATGCAAAGTGCCAATGGGAAAGTGACCCATTATGTGGTGGTATTCTCGGATATTACCGAACGTAAACGAACCGAAGCCGATTTACGCCGCCTAGCCAATTACGATGTACTTACGGGATTGCCAAACCGCTCCTTATTTTCTAGTCGCCTATTACAGTCTATTCAGGCCGCGCAGCAAACGGGCGAGAAATTGGCGCTATTGTTCTTGGATCTCGATAGATTTAAGCATGTTAATGACTCCTATGGTCATAGCATGGGCGATGCCTTACTGGTCGAAGCCTCAAGCCGACTACAGTCCTGTGTTGCTAGCGAGCATATGCTCTGCCGTTTTGGCGGCGATGAATTTGTGATTTTACTCAGAAATGCCAACAGCATTGATGATATCAACCACATTGCCGAGCGGCTGCTGGAACAAATCGTGGCGCCTTTTAAGTTATATGGCCGTGAGTTTTATATTTCGACCAGCATTGGCATCAGTATTTGGCCCGATGATGCGGTGCAGCCCGAGGCCTTTATCAAGAATGCCGATCTTGCTATGTATCACGCCAAAGAAGAAGGACGGGGGAATTTCCAATATTATTCCTCTGAGCGTAATGCCCAAGCCCTCTATCATTTACGGCTTGAGGCCGATTTACGTAAAGCCATAGAGCGGCAAGAGTTCGAGCTTTATTACCAGCCGCAAATTGATATTTTGCGTAACGATAAGCTCATAGGAATGGAAGCATTAATTCGCTGGAAACATCCGCAGGATGGTTTTATTCGTCCCGATATTTTCATCAAAGTCGCCGAGGCCTGCGGTTTAATTGTCGATATTGACCGCTGGGTGTTAAGGCAAGCCTGTGTGCAGGGAGCATATTGGGTAAAGCGTTATGGCGCTACCTTTAAGTTGTCGGTTAATATTTCGGCGGTGCATTTCAGACAGCCAGATTTTATTGAAGACATACAAAGCATTCTGCATGAAACCCAAATGCCGACAGCGTCTTTAGGCTTAGAAATCACTGAAGGCGTATTGATGAAAGAGCTGCACGTCGCTAAAGATCATCTCTCGCGATTGAAATCCTTGGGGATTGAAGTTGCTATTGATGACTTTGGGACGGGTTATTCTTCTCTGGCTTATTTACGCCATTTTGAGGTGAATACCTTAAAAATCGATCGCTCCTTCTTGATTGATATCGCCACCAATAAGGCCGATCAGGCGATTGTGAGCAGTATTATTGAATTAGCCCGTAACCTTAAATTAAATGTGGTTGCCGAAGGGATTGAGACGGTTGAGCAGTTAGAGCAAGTATTTAGCCGCGGCTGTTATATTATTCAAGGGTATTATTTTGCTAAGCCTATGTGCGTGGCTGATTTTGAACGCTATTTAGAAACAGATAACAGAATCGTTGCTATTGAGCATTAAGTAAGATCATATAGCCTATTATCGGCTCGTTTATGTTTGATCATGCGTCCTTGATATTTGTATTGGCGATAGGCCATACGAGCAAGATATAAACCAGCGTCCTTAAAATTTAAATGACAAAATATTCAGCTATGATTGATATTTTGTTTCGTCATTTATTCAATTAAACTGCATCTGTTTGTGTAAATAGTACACAGTCTTATCACTAGTCGGTCCAGATAAAATATGACTGACGGTTAAATCGATAAGTTTGGTAATATAACTCGGATTTTTATCCCATAAAAAAGTAACCTCACCATGATGCGTCAACTACTCGCTTCTATTATTTTGTGTTTGTGCATGACTCCGTCGATGGCGGCAGAGCGCCTTAAAATTGGTGTCGTACTCAGTGGCGGCGGTGCTAAAGGCGCTGCCCATGTGGGGGTGCTCAAAATATTAGAAGAACATAACATCCCAGTCGATTACATCGCGGGCACCAGTATCGGTGCCTATGTCGCAGGCATGTACTCCTTGGGTTACAGCGCCAGCGAAGTCGAAGCGATCATGATGGGCGTTGATTGGGACAGTGGCTACTCGGATACTATCCCGCGCAATATTTTGAGTTATAGGGATAAACAGTTACGCGATCGATACAACATTCCGCTGAACATTGGTTATAACGAAGGCCAAGTAAGGGCGCCAAGTGGGTTGCTGCGTGGTCAGACTATGTCGCAGCTTCTACGTCAGTCTACCGATCTAGTACAGCAATTTGGTAATTTCGATGATTTAGCCATTCCCTACCGTGCAGTGGCGACCGATTTAGAAACTAGCTTACCTGTGGTGATCAGTCACGGCAGCATGGTCAAAGCCATGCAAGCCTCTGCGACGGTTCCCGGTGCGCTGCAGCCCGCTCAAATTGAAGGTAAGTTATTGGTCGATGGCGGTATTGCCAACAATATGCCTGTCGATGTCGTTAAGGCCATGGGCGCCGATATTATTATTGCCGTCGATATTGGTTCACCTCTGGTCAAAAAAGATAAATTAGACAGCACTATTGCCGTGCTCGATCAGCTCTCCAACTTTTTAACCAATGCCAGCACCGAAAAACAAAAACTGCTGCTGACTGATAAAGACGTGTTGATCCGTCCCGCGATCGACGCCCTCAGCACCACTGATTTCACTATCATGCCCTTGGCATTAACGCTCGGCAAAGAAGCCGCTAATGGACAGCTTGATAAGCTGAGCAGCATGAGCGTGAGCCCTGAGGAATATGCCGCCTATGTCGAGGCCAAAAAAGCCAAAGGTAAGTTGTTAATGGCGGATGTGCGTCATTCTGTTAATGAAATTGTCTTCGATAACCAATCTAAGGTGAGTCTGAATCTCTTAACGGAAACCTTGAACATTAAGCCTGGGCAAGCTGTGTCTAAGGACGAGCTCAATGAGGCGTTAAAGCGTATTTACTCCCTCAATAAGTTTGAGCGTGTCGATGCTGAGTTTGTCGAGGGTGAAGACGGCCGCGTACTGACTGTGACCACTAAAGCTAAGTCTTGGGGGCCAAATTATTTCCAATTGGGCTTTAACTGGGAGGATGATTTTAACTCTGAATCTGCCATCAGTTTTGACATGGCCTATACCATGACGGATTTGACCTTCAATGGCGGCGAGTGGCGCAATGAAATCAAACTCGGTATGGAAAAGTTGTTTGCGACTGAGTTCTATCAGCCCTTAGATAGAGACCAACAATTCTTTAGCCGCGCTCGTTATCAATACGATACCCGTAATTGGGACTTATACGATAATAACAATCGTCTGCTAACCTTCGACAAGAAAACCCACACCATAGAACTGGGTATCGGCTACAACTACACCTCACAGGGCACGATTGAACTGGGTTTAGTGGCGGAGAAGGGCGCGATAATTAATGATGCCTGGCTGTTACGGGACTTGGATTTTAGCTCCTATGGGGCTTACTTTAGATTCGGCTACGACAGCTTAGACAGTATTAGTTTCCCGACATCGGGTAATCGCGTGACCTTAAACGTCTATGTGCGCAATGAAGATTTCGATGACATTATCGACGATAACCAAAACGAATACAGTGTGCAGATAGAGGCCGACTGGAAGGGCGCCTTGAGTGTCGGCAATCATGCTTTTGTGGGTAAGGCATCGATTTCAACCAACGATAATGATGGGATGAATACACTGCATCTATCTGAACTGGGTGGATTTTTAAATCTATCTGGCTACCATAAAGACTCACTGACTGGGGCGCATAAAGTCTTTGGCGCCTTTGTTTATCAATATGATCTCGGGCGTGATGCGCTCGGAATGACAGATTATCCTTTGTATCTAGGTTGGAGTTTGGAAGCGGGCAATGTCTGGGATGAACGCTCTGAAGTCACGCTCACCGATTTGATTTATGCATCGAGTCTCTACATTGGTACTGATACTTCCATGGGACCTGCGGCAATCGGCTTTGGGATCACAGATCTTGGCGATAAGTCCTTCTATTTATTTGTGGGTAAAAACTTCTAGCGAGTGATGCGTGTGAAGATCTTAAGGGCATGACTGAGGTTGTGCCCTTACTTTTTGTGCGATGAAAATCCTAAACGACTTTGATGTCATCTTATCTAAATCAGTTCGCGCGTCGCTAAAGTGTCATATCCTTTTACAAAATCTTGCTACTGTGGGGCGTAGCAAGATGCTAAGGTTTTGCGGGAAAAATAATAACTCTTAAGGAAGCTGGGGAAAACAATGAAGAAGATAAGCACACTGGCACTGGGTATCGCCCTGAGTTTAGGTTTAGCCGCTTGTAGTACTGAGCCTAAAACTGAAGTCGCCGCGGTTTCTGGCATTGAATTGCAAAACTTTGATGCCTCAGTTCGCCATCAAGACGATTTCTATTATAGCGTTAACGGTAAATGGTTGGCGAATACGCCTATACCTGCCGACAAGTCTAACTACGGCGCATTTTCTGTGCTGTACGATCAAAGCCAAGATGCATTGAAAAAGATAATCGATGAAGCGGCTGCTAAAAAGAATCCCGCGGCAGGTTCGAATGAGCAGAAGATTGGTGATTTCAATGCCAGCTTTATGAATACCGATTTGCTTGAAACCTTAGGCGTTACTCCGCTTAAGCCATTGCTGGCCGATATCGCTGGCGCAAAAACACACGCTGATTTACCTGCCGTTATGGGTAAATTACTGACGACTGGCTCTGGTATTCCCTTTGGTTTTTACGTCAATAATGACGCTAAAAACTCAACCCAGTACGCCGTGTATTTAAGCCAGTCGGGCCTTACGCTGCCAGACCGCGATTATTACCTGAAAGATGATCCTAAGTTTGCCGCTAATCGCCAAGCCATGGCCAAGTATGTGACAGACATACTGACCGAAGCGGGTTACAAGGACGCTAAACGCGCGGCTAAAAACGTTGCCGATATTGAAATGATGATCGCCAAAAGTCAGTGGAGCCGAGTGGAATCCCGCGACGCCAATAAGGCTTATAACAAGTTAGATCGCGCTGAACTGCAAAAGTTAACGGGTCAATTTGATTTCAATGCCTTCGCGACCAGCGCAGGTTTAGGCGACAAAGTCACTGACATCATAGTGCGCCAACCTTCTTACTTCGAAAAACTCGGTGCAGGTTTCGAGACATTCCCAGTATCGGCTTGGCAGGATTATCTCGCGTTCCACTTAGTAGATAGCTACGCCGAGTTACTGAGCAAAAACTTTGTTGATTTGAACTTCGCCTTTAAGAGCAAAACCTTAATGGGTATCGAAGAGCAACAACCACGCTGGAAAAAAGCCGTTGATGGCGCTGACCAAGTGATTGGTGAGTTAGTGGGCGAAGAGTACGTTAAGCAATACTTCAAGCCAGAAGCTAAAGCGCGTATGGAAACTATGATCAAAAACTTGATCAAAGGTTTTGAGGTCAGCATCAATGAACTTGAGTGGATGACGCCAGAAACCAAAGTCGCCGCCCAAGAAAAACTGGCTAAGTTTACCTATAAAATCGGTTATCCAGATAAGTGGAAAGATTACTCAGGTTTAGATATCAAGGCTGACGAGTTAGTGGGTAACTATATGCGTTACGCTCAGTTTGAATATCAAGATATGATCAACAAGCTTGGCAAGCCAATCGATCGTACCGAATGGGGCATGACGCCACAAACGGTAAACGCTTATTACAGCCCAGTGAAAAACGAAATCGTATTCCCAGCTGCGATTCTGCAACCACCATTCTTCAATATGGATGCCGATGATGCAGTGAACTACGGTGGTATTGGTGCAGTGATCGGCCATGAAATCAGCCATGGTTTCGATGACCAAGGCGCTAAGTACGATGGCGACGGTAACCTGCGTGATTGGTGGTCAGATAAAGACCGCGAAGAATTCCAAAAACGCGGTAAACAACTGTCAGCGCAATACTCAGGTTATGAAGCACTGCCCGGCAAGTTTGTTAACGGTGATCTGACCTTAGGGGAAAACATCGGCGACTTAGGCGGTTTAACCGTAGCGGCACGCTCGTATCTAATGAGCCTTAACGGCAAACCCGCGCCAGTGCTTGATGGATTAACGGGTGAGCAACGCTTCTTTGTGGGCTGGTCGCAAGTATGGCGTCGTAACTACCGTGATGAAGAGCTGAGCCGTCGTTTGCTGACAGATCCGCATTCACCGAGTCACTACCGCGCTATGGGTACGCCGCGTAACGTGGAAGCCTTCTATAAAGCCTTCGAGATGAAAGAAGGCGATAAAATGTATTTAACACCAGATGAACGTGTAAAGATTTGGTAATACATTCAGTTGATTGAAACAAGAAAGCCAGACAATGTCTGGCTTTTTTATTGACGACCATAATCTAGGATGCTGCTGATTAATGTCCGTAACCTAAGGATTCAATTTTTGTGACTTTATTGTCCGTGGCATAAAGCCGGCGCATTAAGCGTGTTGGTCCAAAGTCATAGGTCCATTCTTGATACTCAGTCGGCAACTTGCTGGGATCGATCACTCGGTCGCCATCTGAGTTGAGATAAGTCGCTGGCAGACTGTACTCACGAATATCACTGGGCGAACCGCACTTCTCCAGCACAGCGGTTAAGGTATCGCCAGTGTTGACCACTTGTTGCTTGCAGTGCATGGCACCACCCGCATTAGCGGACAAGCTGACGGACATGAGTATTAAGCCCATGGGTAATAATACGGGTGATAATAAAGACAGGTACTTCATTGGCTCCCCTCTCGTGCATACAGCATTCTGCTATTCATCTATCTGGTAAAAACTCATTATCCATATAGCTAAAACTAAGCTTATCCGCCCAGCAGAGACTAGGCGTGTTATGGCGTTATTGAGCTAAGAGTGTCGGCAAGGCCAATAAGTTCTCAGCCTGATGGTGGGCGATAACCCACTTAGCATCGCCTCTTTGCTCTGGCGCGGGGATCGCAAGCGTTTGCATATTGGCCGCTCGGGCTGCAATTAAGCCATTAAAAGAATCTTCGATCGCAAGACAATAGCGGGGATCGACATCTAACGCCTTAGCACAATTCAAATACACTTCAGGGTGGGGCTTGCCGTAGGTGAGGCCCTCGGCAGATTGCACCGCCATAAATTTATCGCTGAGCCCTAACTTAGAGAGCACCGCCTCGATAATAGTGTAAAACGAAGAGGTGGCTAAGCCGATTTTAAGACCCAGTGCTTGGCAGTGATCAATCGCTTCGTGAACGCCCAGCATAGCTTCGCCGCTAACCAGAATTTCACTGGCGACCTTATCGACAATCGCTTGGCTGACCTTGGCATTATCGTAGTGAGGCCAAGGAGCTTTGTGGTACCAATAATCGACGCACTGATCGATACGTAAACCTGTGGTTTGTTGAATCGTTTCTATGGTCACGGGTACGCCAAGTGCGGATAACACTTCATACTCGACCTGCTGCCATAGGGGTTCTGAATCGATTAAAACGCCATCCATATCAAAAATAACGGCTTGAATGCTAAGGGATGTCATTGGTACTCCGATGGACTGGGGAAATAACTGAGATATGCAGTAAATTAAGCCTGAGTGTAAGTTCTCGCACCGCATCTTAAAAGCCAAAATGCCGCAAGATGAGAAAAATTTACACATATTTGATCTAGGGCGCTGAAAATTGCCTGTTCGATTTAAAATTAATAAAATATTGTTAACTATTTGTAGTGTATGGTTTTTTGTCTGTTTTCAAACTATTGTCTAATTTCACTTGTTTTAATATTCCCGTAAGTTGGCATTCGCCGCCGGATTTAGTCCTTATTTCGCTTTTTGCCGAGTGTGACCTGATTCATACTTTTGCAAAGCTGTAGTATACTGCAGGCCGGAAATACGGGTCGATCATGTCGGACTGTCAGCTTCAATTAAGAAGACGTGCAGTTTCGTTGTTAGAGCGCCAAACAAAGAGGAATGTTGCCGTGCTAGAAGCATATCGTAAACACGTCGCAGAACGTGCTGCAGAGGGCGTAGTCCCTAAGCCATTAGATGCACATCAAGTGGCTGAACTGGTTAAGTTAGTTCAAAATCCACCCGCAGGTGAAGAGGCTTTCGTTCTCGACCTGCTTGAAAATCGAATTCCCCCAGGTGTTGATGAAGCCGCTTATGTTAAAGCTGCTTTCTTAGATGCGGTTGCCAAAGGCACTGAAAAATCACCGATTCTATCTGCTGAGCGTGCTACTGAGTTGTTAGGCACAATGCAAGGCGGCTACAACATCGAACCTCTGATCGCGCAGCTGGATAACCCAGCGTTAGCACCTTTAGCTGTTAAAGCCTTATCTCACACTTTGCTGATGTTCGATTCTTTCCACGATGTGGTTGAGAAGATGGAAGCGGGCAATGAGTTTGCTAAGCAAGTAGTTGAAGCATGGGCAAATGCAGATTGGTATTTAAGCCGTCCCAAACTGGCCGACAAAGTCACTCTGACAGTATTTAAAGTTTCTGGTGAAACCAACACCGATGACTTGTCGCCAGCACCCGATGCATGGTCACGTCCTGATATCCCATTGCACGCGTTAGCTATGTTGAAAAACGCCCGTGATGGTATCGAGCCTGACGTTGCTGGCGCCGTTGGCCCAGTGAAAAAAATCGAAGCGTTAAAAGCACAAGGTTTCCCATTAGTGTATGTGGGTGACGTTGTCGGTACGGGTTCATCACGTAAATCTGCGACTAACTCAGTACTGTGGTTTATGGGCGATGACATTCCATTTGTCCCTAACAAGCGCGCTGGCGGTTTCTGCCTTGGCGGTAAAATTGCACCGATTTTCTTCAACACTATGGAAGATGCGGGCGCACTGCCAATCGAGCTTGACGTAAACAAAATGGAAATGGGCGATGTGATTGACATCTACCCATACGCCGGTGTGGTTAAGCGTCACGACAGCGACGAAGTGATTTCAGAATTCAGCTTAAAAACTGAAGTGCTGTTAGACGAGGTTCGTGCTGGTGGTCGTATTCCACTGATCATTGGTCGTGGTTTAACTGACAAAGCCCGTGAAGTATTAGGTTTAGGCGTATCTGACGTATTCGTGCGTTCACAAGACGTGGCTGATACGGGTAAAGGTTATACGCTTGCACAGAAAATGGTTGGTAAAGCATGCGGCGTAGCTGGCGTGCGTCCTGGCCAATACTGCGAACCTAAGATGACCTCCGTTGGTTCACAAGATACCACTGGTCCTATGACCCGTGACGAGCTGAAAGATTTAGCTTGTTTAGGTTTCAGTGCTGATTTGACTATGCAGTCATTCTGTCACACTGCGGCTTATCCAAAGCCTGTTGATGTGAACACACATCATACTCTGCCAGATTTCATCATGAACCGCGGCGGTGTATCACTGCGTCCAGGCGATGGTGTTATCCACTCATGGTTAAACCGTATGCTGCTGCCAGATACCGTTGGTACGGGTGGTGACTCACATACGCGTTTCCCAATCGGTATTTCATTCCCAGCAGGTTCTGGCTTAGTGGCGTTTGCTGCGGCGACTGGTGTTATGCCGCTCGACATGCCGGAATCAGTATTAGTGCGCTTCAAGGGCAAAATGCAACCCGGTATCACACTGCGTGATCTGGTACATGCTATCCCATTAAAAGCCATTGAACTGGGCATGCTGACCGTTGAGAAGAAAGGTAAAGTCAACATCTTCTCTGGTCGCGTACTGGAAATCGAAGGTCTTGAAACCTTGAAAGTTGAACAAGCTTTCGAACTGTCTGATGCTTCAGCTGAGCGCTCTGCTGCCGGTTGTACTATCAAGTTAGACAAAGAACCTATCATCGAATACCTGAACTCAAACATCATCATGCTGAAGTGGATGATCGCTGAAGGTTACGGCGATCGTCGTACCATTGAACGTCGTATCAAAGGTATGGAAGAGTGGTTAGCGAATCCTGAACTGATGAGCGCCGATAAAGATGCTGAGTACGCTGCGGTAATCGAAATCGATTTGAACGACATCAAAGAGCCAATCCTGTGTGCGCCGAACGATCCTGATGATGCCGTTCTGCTGTCATCTGTTGCGCAAACTAAGATTGACGAAGTGTTCGTTGGTTCTTGTATGACCAACATAGGTCACTTCCGCGCAACCGGTAAGATGCTAGATAAGTTTGCTAAAACTCTGCCAACCCGTCTGTGGATTGCACCACCGACTAAGATGGATAGAGATCAGTTGACTGAAGAAGGTTACTATGCGATTTTCGGTCGTGTAGGTGCGCGTATCGAGATCCCAGGTTGTTCACTGTGTATGGGTAACCAAGCACGTGTGGCTGAAGGTTCGACTGTGGTATCGACGTCGACTCGTAACTTCCCTAACCGTTTAGGTACAGGTGCTAATGTATACTTAGCCTCTGCTGAACTGGCTGCGGTAGCTGCACTGTTAGGTCGTCTGCCATCACCTGAAGAATATCAAGAATACGCAAAAGAGTTAGACGCCACTGCGGCTGACACTTACCGTTACTTGAACTTCGATCAAATCGAGTCTTATACTAAGAAAGCCTCTGAAGTGATCTTCCAGTCAGCCGTATAATCGATTACCGTTAAGCTAACTTGATGTCAAAAGCCAGCGTAAGCTGGCTTTTTTGTGGGTAAATTTCTCTCTGCGCATACGCATATATGTACAAATAGCTCATCTAAATAGTGATGCTTCGTCTCTTCCATATAACAGGCTAGGATTCCATAAATAACGAAGCATTAATAAATAAGCATAAATAGCCAAGTACATCTGTCTTTAGGTTGTTCACTAAAGGCGCTATCCCAATCAGTGTCCGGCTTCACCTCACTGAATCTAGTTTTTGAAAGACTGAACCCTTCTATTTTCATATTTACCAACAGATCATTCCATGGGCTTTTGCTATGAAAAATGCAGAGTAAAGGCATTGTTTTGACTAAAATGTGGATAACTTTGGGGGTAAGTGGTGGGTATGGTGTGGTTAGATTAGATAATTAGAATTAACTGCAAATTTCCTTAAAATAGGGGTTGCACAAAATCTCCTGCTCCCTATAATGCGCATCCACTGACACGGCAGACAGCGAAAGCCAGCTGACGAGTTAGGTTGAATTGAGTCGCTTTTAAGCATTTAATTCAAGCACGGCAAGAAGTTGAAAAATACTCCTTGACGCGAAACGGGAAATGCGTAGAATACGCAGCCCTAGCCAACTGGAAGCGTTCGGCGCTCAGTGTGGTACTCAAGTTCTATTACGAATATTGAGTTGCTCTTTAACAAGATAAAACAAGAAATCTGTGTGGACACTCACAGGTGTTGAGTTAATCGAAACTGCTTAACCTTAGGGTTGGCAGTCAAAGAATTAAATCAATGATGAAGAGTGTTCATAGCAATATGTACATAATTTTGGTTTCGCTTTTTTCTCTTTATGAAGAGAGGGCAAAAACAAATGACAGAATTC
>NZ_JAUOEU010000026.1:0-67882 GCF_031932105.1 Shewanella sp. SP1S1-7 | reverse complement strand
GAACATTGAATAAGTGGTTCTCCAAGACTGGAGAGCCACTGCGGTTTACCATTCGACAGATTCCCATTTGCCAGCGCTCAAAAGCTCACAACTTAAGTATTAAGCTTCTTCCTGCTAACGCTAAACCCTAGACGACAGCTTAGTTACAGGCATAAAATCGCTTGCCTTGTCATTTTTAATATCCAACTGAATTAACGGTATTAATGCTTCAAGCTGGCCGTATGCAGATGAGTAAAATCGCAGGTGCCAGAAGTAGATTAGTGATTTGAATCTTTAGATACGCCATGATCAATTAACATTCACCTTATATGGTCGCGCTCATGTCTGTGCTCACTTGGCTTAAGAAACACCTTCATCGCGCCTTTCATGGCAACAGCCCACTAGGGCGGCAAGCTGACTTAGCCGCCATTTTTCATCCAGCGCAAATGCCCGACATCGACTTGCCGACAAACCAAGCCTATCCGCTAGTGGCACCAATAGTGCAGGCCGATATTTATGCCTATCAAGTTCACGGCTTACTGACCTTAGAAGGCAAGCAAACCTTAGATACGTTAATCGGCAATGCAGGTTTTGCGGTATTGCCCGAACATGCCGCCAGCTTTAATGGTCTGATAATCCATACTACCCAAGCAACCAGTTTGCAGCTCCACCAATATGCCGATTTTGCGGGGATCTGCGTCAGTTTAATCAGCAACGACAAAGCACTATTAGAACAACTGATTGCGTTCAAATCGACTTTACCTCACCCTTGGGAAAGCTTTCCCCATATCGGTCCCGAGACACTCGGCAGTCTTCAAGGGAATATCGATTTTTGGTGCAACTATTTTTGGCGTCCCTATTGGTTATCACTTTCAGCGGCTGAACGCTTACAGTACCCCGTAAATTGGCAGGAATTCAGTGATTTTCATTAGAGCTTGAGAAAAGCACTAAGGCTTAATGCAGGATAAAAAATGAAGTTAACATATGTTGGATTAGCACTCGCGTTACTGCTACTTGGCGGTTATCTGATCCCTGAGTCACCGGTGATCCCGGTAAAAGGCGCCAGCAGTAAAGATTGGAACAGCCAAACCTTTTGGTATGAACCTTGGGGCCCATCGGGCGTACATAAGGGGATAGATATTTTCGCCGCCAAAAACACCGCCGTGATTGCGCCAACGCCTATGCTGATCTTCTATCGAGGCGACTTCTTTAAAGGAGGCAATGTGGTCGTTGGTCTAGGTCCTAAATGGCAAATTCATTACTTCGCCCATTTAGCGCAAATTGAATCAACAACGGGATTAATTGCCCACCAAGGTGAAACGCTGGGTACTGTCGGCGATACGGGTAACGCTCAAGGTAAACCGCCACATTTGCATTATTCCATTTTGAGCTTATTGCCTAAACCTTGGCTGATAGATACTTCAACCCAAGGTTATAAAAAGGCCTTTTATCAAAATCCCATCAGCTACTTAGAAACACACTAAGACTTAGGTGATGAGTAACATAGCGGCTTCACGACAATATCAACTACAAATGAGGGTTCAGTAGGCAAGCTCACTGAATGCCAGCATGGCCGTCACATTATACGAAGAAATGAACGGAGACTTATGATTCTGCAGACTCACTATCAAGAGTTACAGGGTTAACTGCTGCAGCATCAACAGCATGCGACTCGCTATCGGCCCCTGCAGCTAATGCTTCCCTATCCGCCTTCGCAATATATTTAGGTTTATTACTCGATTGCAGTTTAGCATTGGCCTTTTTCGCCTTGCTCTTCAAGGTTTGGTTTATCTTCTTTTTACGGTTCATCAGGGCACCAATGCAGATACGGAAAAAAGGGGCGCGATTATAGCCTTCCAGCTGCACGCCAGACAATCGAAAGCACTAAGTCAGATCGTCTCAGGCCATCAAACCCACGCCCAACGCTAACCAAATTAACAAGCCTAGTTAACAAACCGCGTTTTCAAGCCAAGTCATCAAGCCTGCGCCCAAATCATCAGATCGCGAAAGCTATGCCAAACGCTAAGTAAGGCGCGGGCTGACCGGCATGAACTCGCACTGGGTAACCCTTGAGGTTAAATCTCGATACCGAGTGCTGTGTCGCAATTTTTGAATACTGCCGCCAAATTGCGCAATTTCCGCGAATACACAACTAGACAAGCCGTAATTCCTGCCCTAAAATCGCGTCAGAATAAAAATCACTATCATTTGCAATGTTGTTTAACGGAAGAATCTAATGCCAAGGAATTCGGTGTAGCAAATCCACCCCTTAGCAGGAAGTTATATGACGTTCAAAACCTCGTTTGTTGCTCTCGCCGTCTTTGCGGCACTCACCCAATCCGCTGTGGCACAAGAAGCATCCGATGCGGGAACAAATAAAAACAAAGATATTGAAAGAATAACTGTCACCGCGAGTCGGATGGATAAATCCCCAAGCTCGATCCCTAATACCGTCACTATCATTGACCGCGCCCAGTTAGAAGAACAGTTCCGCACCACTAAAGATTTATCGACCATTATCGGTAACTTAGCGCCTAGCTTTTCACCAAGTCGCCAGAAGATGAGTAACACAGGCGAAACCCTGCGTGGTCGTCCACCATTGATTATGATCGACGGCGTACCGCAATCGAACCCACTTCGCAGTGGAGGGCGTTCGGGTCAAACTATCGATCCTGCCATGATAGAGCGTATTGAAATCATTCACGGTGCCAATGCGATGCACGGTCTCGGTGCCCAAGGCGGCATCATCAACTACATCACTAAAAAGCCCACTGGCGACAGCGAACAGGTTGCGAGTTTCGATGTGACAGTTCCTGATTCGATGAAATCCAACGGCTTAAGCTTTGGTGCCAGCTATGCGTTTTCTGGCGAGTCTGAATTTATCGATATGATAGGCTCGGTTAGCTATCGCAATAATGGTGTGTACTACGATGCCAACCACGACGTTGTGGGCGTAGACACGACTCAAGGCGAGTCGATGGACAGTCAAAGCAAAGACTTCTTCATCAAGCTTGGCCATAACTTCGATGAGTCTCGCCTTGAATTAATGGTTAACCATTACAATGCAGACAACAATGGCGATTGGATGCCTGTCGCTGGTGATAAGCCTAATGGCGTGCCCACGGGCGCAGTTAAGGAAACTCAGCCATGGGAAGCGGCCAACAATCAAGTGACCACGACTAGTTTAACGTATACCCATGCCAATATTGGCGGCCAACAACTTAGCCTGCAACTCTTTAATCAAGATTTTAAAGCGGTTTATGGTGGCGGTTGTTTCGACAGTTTCTACGACCCCTCCTTCGAAGGTAGCGACCAAGTGATCCAGTGCGGTGTCGGCAGTAAAGGCGAAAGCTTGTACTACGAGCAATCCCGTAATTCTTCAGTTAAATGGGGTTTAAAAAGCTCATTGATTGCTAAGGATATTGCCGGCTCAGGCATTGATGCCGCCTACGGTGTGGACCTTTTCCGCGATACCACAGAGCAAGATTTAGTGACAACGGGCTTCTCATGGGTGCCTGAAAGCACCTATGACAACGTCGCGCCATACTTACAGTTAGATTATGATCTAATTGAAAATCTAACCTTATCGACCGGTGTTCGTTACGAACATGCCGAGTTAAGTGTCGACGACTACAAAACCCTATGGGGTGCGGGTAATAAGCAAATTGCAGGTGGCTCAGCCACCTTCGATGAAACCTTATTCAACGTCGGTATCTCCTACAAAATCACCCCAGACATTCGCGTTTATACCAGCTATAACCAAGGTTTTGGCATGCCGGATATCGGCCGAATTCTGCGTGATGGTAAAAGCTTCCCCGGCGACAATCCCAGCATAGATGACTCATTGGCACTCACGCCGATCGTCACAGATAACGTCGAAGTCGGCGCCGATTACCAAGGTAAATACTTAAGCGCCAAGCTAGCTTACTATCGTTCGGCCACTGATTTTGGTTCACGTTTAGCCTTAAATAGTGATGGTTTCTACGACGTGAAGCGGGAAAAAAGTGTGATCGATGGGATCGAAGCCAATGTCACCGCCTACCTCACCAGCAATGATGATCTCGGCATGAATATCGCCTTCCAGCAGGGCGAATACGATTCAAATGGTGATAACCAAGTCGATACCGATCTCGATGGTGCAAATATTTCACCCAACCGTATCAACCTGTTCTGGACCCATAACTTCGATAATGACATGTCGACTCGTGTTCAAGCCAATTACTACATGGACCGCGATTTTAAAAACGCGGCGGGCAATAAGTATGCAGAGTTTGATGGCTACACGACAGTCGATGCTTCCTTCTCTATGCCGCTTTACACTGGCACCCTGAGCCTAGGTTTGCAAAATCTATTTAATAAGGATTATTTCAATTATTACTCACAAACCATGGGTACAAATGATCGTTATTTCAAAGGGATGGGACGTACTGCAACAATAGGCTACACCTTGCCTTTCTAAGTGAAAGGCCCATTTTGAAACATAAAAAAGCGCAATTACATTGCGCTTTTTTATTGTATGGAAGAAAGCAAATTATGCCTTGGTCACAACCCAGAGTGCGTGTAATAAACCAGGGAACCAGAACAGTAAACATAACACGATGTTTATTAGCAGATCTTTACCCGCTCCCGCCTTCAAAAATACAGCAACTGGGGGCAATAAAATCGCAATAATGACTAAAAGTAGTTTATTTGTATCCATAACAGAACATCCTCAAAACGGAGATTGTAGGCAAATCAACAAGATCTAACTTCGCAGGAAGACTCAGAATTTGCAAACCTTTTAGTTTGCAAAGCGTAAATAATCCCAGTCACAACCTAAATGAAGGCCCTTACCATTCCCTAAAATGAAAAAGGATATTCAACCCATTATCTGTCCAGAGTAGACTAAGATAACCAGTAAACTCCAACCGAAAATCCCTAAAAGCATCTATAGTTAAAGAAAAATATGAAGTAAAAGAATGATATTTGATCCCCAAGCCTTATTACTCATCAAGTTTATTTGCCTGCTTACTAGCACGGCTGCCGTCGCATGGGGACTCATTGCACAACCTTTAAAAATTGCCACTCAAGCCAGTATGCGCTTTTCTCTGGCGAACTTGTTCGTCCTCCTTGGCATAATACTCAACAGCCAACGCACCGAAGCCTCCAGTTACTTTTTTTGGTTCTGCTCGGATATGGCGATTTTATTTGGCTTCATTCTAGCGCGTTGGGGAACGAAGGCGCTTTTTAGACTCAAGCCCAGCGTAAAATCGGATCTTATTCTTTTAGCACTCACCGCTGGTGTGATGCTTTTGGTTCCACCTAATTTCAGCTCCGAACGCATTTTGGCCATCGCATTCTCAGCCTGCGCCGCGCTCATTTTCGCCATGTTAACTCGAGATAACTATCTTGCCATCAAACGCGATACGGGAAATCGAGTTGCCATCGCTATGGCCATGCCCTTAGTCGCCATGGTGGGTATTTTTATCATTCGTATCTTTATCGCCTTACTCTCTCCCGAAGAAAGTCCGATGTTTATCGCCATGCACACGCAAGAAGCCATACCTGTGCTTTGGTTCTATGTATTTCTGGCCCTATTGATCAATATCGTGATGATAGGTAATGCCATGACGCGGCTTGTCAGTAAAATCCGCATGTTAGCGGAGCGGGACCAACTCACAGGCCTGTGGAATCGCCGTGCTATGCATAAGTTTTTAAACAATATCCATCAACGCTGGCTGCGGGATAAAGTACCTTACAGTATGATTTTATTGGATCTTGATCATTTTAAAGATATCAACGATCAATACGGGCACGATGCGGGCGATCTCGCCCTGCTGACGGCGGCGAGACTGTTTGGGTCGGTATTGCGAGAAAATGACGCCCTATGTCGTCACGGTGGAGAGGAGTTTCTGGTGATTTTACCCGCGACTGATGCACCCGCGGCCAGAGTCGTCGCCGAGAAATTGCATCAAGTACTTAAGGACAATTCATTTATCTGGCAAGGTGTTACGATAAAAATTCATGCCAGTTTAGGTTACGCCACGATTTATCAAGGATGCCAACCTGACAAACTACTCATTCAAGCAGACCAAGCTATGTACCGCGCAAAATCTGAGGGTCGAGACCGTATTTGCCAAGCTTGCTAGGCTTTTGCAACATAACGCTGCAAAGATTAATCTCCTTTCGCAGGCCAAGCCAAAGTATCGGGCTCACGCCATGAAACTAGCGCCTCAGTGACACCTTCAGCGTCAAAATGCTCACCTTGAGTCGGCAAATCCCGATAAGCGTAATCACGCCAACCTGTCACGTCATCACCATAGCGAAAATGCAGACAATAGGCATGCAGATAACACCGATCCGCTGCCCCACCGCCGTATAAATCATCCCCTAAAATGGGTACACCTAAACTCGCCAAGGCAACTCTTAATTGATGGGTTTTACCTGAGTGGGGTTTAAGCAAATATAAACGCAACCCCTCACCAACACTCAAGGAGAAAAACT
This sequence comes from Shewanella sp. SP1S1-7, assembly GCF_031932105.1. Taxonomy (NCBI): domain Bacteria; kingdom Pseudomonadati; phylum Pseudomonadota; class Gammaproteobacteria; order Alteromonadales; family Shewanellaceae; genus Shewanella; species Shewanella sp. SP1S1-7. Next base: position 61,420 of record NZ_JAUOEU010000026.1, on the reverse strand, counting down.
GCGTAATCGCTGGATTCTCTTTAGTCCGCAGTAACTTAAACATGCTACGACGCGACTTTGCCATGTCACCAATCACCCAGCCTTGCTTCTTCTTCGGCTTGCCTTTCGCGAGGGCGAGGTAATATTTCTGCACTTTATGAGCGGTAAACAGCTCAGTAAATTGCTTGGCGGCGACCGCGCTCTTAGCCAGAATCAACAGACCAGATGTGGGTGTGTCTAATCTATGCACGGCAAAAAGCTTAATCCCTAAATCTTGCTCAGCCTGCGCCACCACGCCCGCCGTTCCATCCTGACTGTGGAAATGCACTTTGGCTGATTTGGAAATAACAATAAAATCAGCCTCATCGGCTATGATTCGATACATGGAGTACTCGGCGTTGTAATGCGGATCATCGACTTAAAACTGAATAGTGACGACTAAGCCAGGATGATTATCCGTGAGATTAATTTTGGCATTGTGCCGTGAGAGAATCGCTTTGACCATAGATAATCCTAAACCAGTGCCCTGTAAATGCCGGCTAGGGTCGAGGCGCACTAAACGTTCGAACACTCTTTCTTTACTCTCGTCTGGAATACCAGGGCCATTATCGCGGATCTGAATTTGTGGGCCTGACTGAATAATCTCAATCCGCGCACCTTGGCCAGAATACTTCATCGCATTATCGACAAGATTATATAAGGCTTGGAATAATAAGTATTTGTCCCCAAAAACCTTATGATCTGTCAGTAGCGATAAACTCAAGGTTTGCTCGTTAGATTCAGCCACAGCATCGGCCATATCCAATAAGTCAGTACACAGTTGCGCTAGGCTTAGCTCCTGCAAATCGAGTGTCTGCTGACCTTCTTCGATACGCGTGAGCGATAACATGGCATCAAATGTCGCTAAACAATGATCGAGCTCCTCGGTCAAAATGGCGCAACCTTCGCTAATCTCATTGCTCGACTTACTCGCTAACTCTTCAATACCAATACGGATATGTGACAGTGGAGTACGTAAATCATGGGCGATATTATCGGTCGCACCACGCACTGCCATCAGGTTATTTTCGAGAATATCCAGCACATTATTAAACTGCAGCGCCAACATATCGAACTCATCCTGACGCCAACTCAAGGGTAAGCGGGTGTCATAGTGACCGCGTTCAATCTGTTCACTCAAGCGGTTGTATTGCACTAATCGACGTAAAATCGCCTTAGAAAACAGATAGCCGAGCGCTAAAGTCAACACTACGGTAAGCATGACAGCCGTCGCGGCGGCACTGATAAACTTATCAATTAACGTCGCTAAGTTATCGGTACGGGTCGCAATCAACACTGGGCCGTAGCGGGTCATCACTAGGCCGCCAGTAAGAATATGCAGCTTATCCGGGCCACCGGTTAAGATAGGAAAATCCCGCGTTTGCGGCAGCATGGGCATGCCTTCGGGCATAAAGCTCAAGGCACCGACCATATCGTAGCTATTACGCCAAGCGATCAGGGCCGTTTGTGGATCGGCGGCGCGGATTTGAGCGGCAAAACTACGGCGATCAACCGTTAGGGCAAGTTGCTGATAACGTTGGGTCTCTGACTCTAAATATTGAGTCACTTGATACTGCTGCTCGATGATCAACTGCCGATAGAGGGCAAATAGCAACGCCCCGATGATCACTATCACTAAGGTCGAAAAAACGATTGTGATGCGCCAGGCGCTGCTTTGGTAAGGCTTAATGCCTTTGTCGTAAGCGATAACCCGCTCCCCTCACGGTTTCGATAAGCTCGCCATGGCCTAACTCTTCAAATTTACGGCGTAATTTTGCGATATGCACATCGATGACGTTCGTGCGCGGATCGAAGTGATAATCCCACACTGCTTCGAACAATAAGGTGCGGCTAATAACTTGATTAGCATGTTCCATCAGATACTTAAGTAACTGGAACTCTTTTGGCTGTAGCATCAACTCCTGCCCGTCTAAAGTGACATTACGGGTCAGTAACTCCATCTTCAAACCACCAACAACGAGATCAGTTGTCACAGGCACAGATTGCCCACGGTGCATCAGTTTTTCAGCGCGAACTAATAACTCGGAGAAAGCAAACGGCTTAGTCATATAGTCGTCGCCACCTGCCCGCAAGCCTTTTACTCGCTCATCGACGTGCGCTAAAGCGGATAAAATCAGCACTGGTGTTTGATTACCCGTAGCCCTTAAGGCGGCCAGCAATTTTAAGCCATCGAGTTGAGGTAACATGCGGTCGAGGATCACGAGATCGTACTGACTACTCGTCGCGAGTGACAGACCTTGATGGCCATCGCTCGCCGTTTCGATATTGTGACCCTGCTCAAGAAATCCTTTGACGATGTAATCAATCGTCGTCGCATCATCTTCAACTAAAAGTATTTTCATCTGTATGTTGCGCTCCTCAATCTTAAGCACTCGTGTGAGCACTCGTGTGAGCACTCGATTGACTTAGATATTTCAATCCCACTTGAGTAAAGGTAACGGTCGTAAATTTTCGACATCAAAGGCCAACTTAAACTTACCCGTATCGTCTAGCAGCTTAAGTTCTAAGTAACTGATACCTAAGTCGTGGTCTAACTTTGCTTCGGTTAAGAAGGCTTTATGATCTTTAGTGGCCTTAATGATTAGACCTGAAAAGGTTTGATCTTTTGCCGCGATCATACGCGTTGCCTCAACCTCACCCAGATCATCGGCGCTTACTTTACTCGCCTTTTGTTTCAGTAACTTACCATCACGGGCACGATATTCAAACCGCGTTATAGAGTTTGCTAAAGGATTAATCAACTCAAATTGATAGACTAATTCACCCTCTTGCTCTTCCATATGAAATTCGGCAATCACACCGGAGAACCCCTTTTCAATCTGCTGCATAACGCTCAACGGCGGTACATAGTCTCCACCCGCAAACATCGAATACATGCTCTGAGCCGCCGTTGCGACACCAGATACCAACATGAATCCTAGCAACCATAGTCTCATGGCCCCTCCATATAAATCAGCTAAGTTTGTATCTTATGAGACAATCAGTTAGAAGTCGATGGACCTATTGCGCCTGTATGCAATTCCAAGCTAATCCCTCACAATTTACCACTGGATATAGCATCACACTGTGTCAGCGTTAACTCAGGTTCGGCCATCAATTGATCTAAAATCCAACGTCAACAGAACCTAAATCGCTGATAAGCCAAACACTCAATCATTTTGTGGCTAATGTGTTAAGTCTACCTAATACCAGCTTAAACACCGATGGAAACAAGATTAAGCTTTGATCATCTGAGGATTTTTAAACATGACATTTTCAGTGATAACCCTCAATTTCGCCATTTAGAATCAAGAGGATTGAATTTTAGCGGGTATTTTAGTCTATCTGTGTCATTAAAAAGTGGGATTGGCAAATAAATCGCCCTCGACTAAAGTCAGATAACTTAGCATCAGGTAACGGTATTTTTAAATCGGAGCGCAAATGAAACCAGTCATACGATGGATAAGCTTAAGCTTGTTATTAATAGCAGCATTAAGCGCTTATGCCTATGGCAGCGCCACCAGTGCATTGGTGTTCATCATCTTAGGAATGCTATTTACTCGGTATAAAACGTTATTAAATTACGATATCACGCTATTCCAAAATATGAATTTGTTCGGATTTGAGTGCCACCGTAGTTTGCATCCCCTTAGTAAGAGCAAGCTTTTGGGCAAAATGCAGCGAGACTTCAGTGTTAAGTTGTAATGGGGTGCCAGTGACGTAGCAGATAAGCCGAACAGATTCGCCCATCACCAGCATAGCGTCGATCGTGACATCTAATTTATTAAAACTGCGGCATAAACGCCCTTTGGAAATCGAATTAAAACGAATACCTTGATTGGGGATAACCCAACGGACTCGACTTCCCACAGGGCGATCTTTGCCATAGTCGCAGGCAATTAGCTGCTCACCAAATTTAAGCCAAGTGAGATTTTTAGTGCTGTCTTGAAATACCACTTCACCATCAAAAATATTTCTTAGCCCCATCTGCCTAGCCACAGCTTCATTTCGTGGCCGCGATAACACCTCGAAAGGTGCACCTTGCTGTAGCATCTTGCCTTGGCTGATCAAAATCATCGAATCAGCCAGCAGTAAGGCTTCATTTAAGTCGTGGGTGACCATTATCACTGGGCAAAGTAACTGCTCTTTGAGGCGCGCAAGTTCAAGGTATAAACGCTCGCGAGTTTCCCTGTCCACCGCAGAAAAAGGCTCATCCAGCAACAAAACCGACGGTTCGCGGGCAAGCGCTCTCGCTAAGGCGACGCGCTGGCGCTGGCCGCCCGATAAATGCGCCGGTAATCTATCGGGTAATCCCTGTAGATTGACCCGTTCGAGCCAATCTTTCGCGCGCGGTATGCGCTCAGCCTTGGGAATATGATCAAGCCCAGCAACCACATTCTCTAGGGCGGTAAGGTTAGGAAATAGTCCAAAATGCTGTGGCATATAACCGATATGGCGTTGCTGCGGGCTTAAGGCGATGCGCGCTTTATCATCAAACCAAGGTCGATCGCCAAAGTGGATTTGTCCCGTATCGGGATGATTCAACCCAGCGATCATCCGTAGCAGCGTGGTTTTTCCACCGCCAGACGGCCCTACCACAGCAAGTACTTCACCCGCTTTACAGCGAAAATCGGCGTTGAGTTTAATGTGTTTATGATTTTGGATCTGACACTGCAGATCAGCGATGATTTGCGCCACGCTGACCTCCTAAACGCCGCGATAGACTGGTTGTTAGTGCTAACGCCGTCACGGCAAACAGCAATAAGACTAATGACATAGTGCCAGCAGCATTAAAATCGAATGATTGCACACTGTCATAAATTGCAATCGAAATCGTCTTAGTCTCGCCAGCAATATTGCCGCCCATCATCAGCACAACGCCAAACTCCCCAAGCACATGGGAGAAGCACAGAACTAATGCCGTTAGCACACCCGGCCACACCATAGGCAATTCAATTTTAAGTAGAATTTTAAGTCGACTCATGCCGCAACAAGCGGCTGCGTCGCGAACATCATTAGGTACAGTTTCAAAGGCGCGTTGTATCGGCTGCACTGCGAAGGGAATATTAACTAAAACGGAGGCGATAACCAGACCAGAAAAGTGAAACACGAGTTGCTGACCCATGACTTGCTCAATCCATTGTCCGAGCCAACTTTGACTGCCAAGCCCCACCAGCAAGTAATAACCAATCACAGTTGGCGGCAATACTAAGGGCACCATGATCAGCGCCTCGACCCAAGATTTGCCGACAAATTGACGATAGGCTAATGCCCGTCCAGCCAAAATAGCTAAAGGAATCAACACTAAAACTGTGATGCCACTCAGCTTGACCGATAACCAAAGTGCCTGCCAATCCATCATGGTTGCTCTGGCAATGAAAAACCATAATCGGCCAAAACACGACGAGCACTATCGGCTCTTAAATAATCGTAAAAATGCTGAGCTGTTTCACCCGCCTTGGCCATTAATGCCATACGCTGAAACAGTGGACTATGCATTTTTGCTGGCACTATGGCGTAATCACAATGTTTGGCAAAAGTAGGAGACATAGCTAAAGAGAGCGCAATAATCCCGCCCTGGGTTGAACCACTAATCGCAAACTGCCCTGCTTGGGACACATTTTCCCCGAGGATCAATTTAGGTTGAATCGCATCCCACAACTGCACAAACTGCAATGCTTCTTTGGCCTTTTCGCCATAGGGAGCGTGATCAGGATTAGCAATAGCAAAACGGGTAATTTTTCCTGCAGCGAGAGCGTCGGCTAACCCCTTAAGTTCAGGATCAACGGACAAACGACCAGTTTTAGGTACAACAATAGCGAGTTGCCCTTGGGCATAAAGCACGCCAGCATCGCGGGCAACGCCAGCACTATGCAATTGTTGAATATATTTTTCATCCGCAGATAAAAATAATTCATAGGGCGCACCGTTTTGGATTTGAGTAGCAAAATTGCCCGATGATCCATAGGATATTTTTACTTTTAGCCCAGTTTCATTGGTAAATTTTTGGCTAATATCATCGAGGGCAAAACGTAAATCTGAGGCAGCGGCAATTGCGGGAATCCCTGTATTATCCGCCGCTCGACTGAACGATGGCGCGACCGCCAAGCACCAGAGTAATGCAAAAACACAGGTATGGAAGAAACGGGTCAAACTCTGCATTGGGTCACCTTAGTGCAATATTCGCGCGGGTCTTAAACTGGCAAGCTGCGTTGCGACTACGAGTATCTCTGCCACGCGACTAGTCTTTGTGTTGCCATAGCTTAGCCGCTTGTTCATCGGCATCTTTCGCTTCAACCCAACTTTTACCTTGCTCGCCCGCTTCTAATTTCCAGAATGGCGCTTTGGTTTTTAAAAAGTCGATTAAGAATTCACAGGCAGCAAAAGCGGCCTTGCGATGGGCGCTGGTTACGCCGATAAACACAATCTGCTCACCCAGAGCCATAGTACCGACACGGTGAATAACCGTCACTTTATTGAGCGGCCAGCGGCTACGCGCCTCGGCAACGATTTGTTCTAACACGGCTTCGGTCATACCCGGATAGTGCTCTAAGGTTAAGTCTGTCACCGCGGCCCCATCGTTAAAATCACGCACTTTGCCGACGAAAGTGACTACGGCACCATCGCTATCATCTTGAGCTAACTGCCGATATTCGTCGGTCACACTAAAATCGATTTCTTGCACTCGAACTGCGGGTAATAAACGCATATTAACCTCCGGTAACCGGCGGGAAAAAGGCGACTTCATCACCATCGTTTACAGGCGTATCCCATTGACTAATGGTCTGATTTACCGCCACCAGCAATTTGTCAGAGGTTAATACTTTAGCCCATTTGTCGTCGGTTGCCGCCAGCGTTGCCCGTAACGCTTCGGCAGTTTGAGTCTGCTCGCTCGCCTCTAGACTTAATTTAGCTGTGCCCAACAATTCTCGAACTTGAGCAAAAAACAACACGTTAATCATAGTCTTCTCTCGTTTTTGATCCGCTAAACCTTAAAATGTCCCGACTTGCCGCCACGCTTTTCCAACAGACGGACTTGGGAGATCACCATATCTTTTTGCACGGCCTTGCACATGTCATAGATAGTTAACGCCGCCACTGAAGCTGCAGTTAACGCTTCCATCTCTACGCCCGTTTTACCGGATAACTTGCACAGGCTAGTAATACGCACGCGGTTATGTTCAGGTTGTGCCTCTAAATCGACTTCAACTTTCGTTAGCATCAGCGGATGGCAGAGAGGGATAAGATCTGAGGTTTTTTTCGCAGCTTGAATGCCCGCAATACGCGCGGTCGCAAACACATCACCCTTGTGGTGGCTGCCACTCATGATCATCTCGAGTGTCGTGCTCGCCATCTCGATAAAAGCTTCTGCACGGGCTTCGCGCTCGGTAACGGCTTTTTCAGTTACATCGACCATATGGGCATTGCCATCGGCATTAATATGAGTAAATACATTGCTCATTGGAGCGATCCTTTAATTGAGGTCAAAACAGGGTACAAGGGAAATTGAGCTTTTACTCGCGCTAAATTGGCTATAGCCACAGACCTAAAATCAGGTCTAGCCGCCAATAGAGGCAAGATGCTGAGTGACACCTGTGATGCCTTGATGCAAGTAATGGGTTTCTTTCTTCTGGGCTAATTGACCGTGCAGACGCTCAATTAATTCCGCTTGCTGGTTAGAATGCTGTAGCAGATCACGTAAATCGACACCGGATTCCGTAAAGAGGCACAAGTGCAATTTACCCTTAGCAGATACCCGTAAACGGTTACAGGTAGCACAAAAATTATTGGCATAGGGCATGATCAAGCCGATACGGCCCTGATAATCGCTGCGGCTGAAATTTTGGGCTGGACCATCGGAGGCACTTGGCGTATCTAATTGCCAGCCATCTGCCAGTAACTGTGCTTTGATGTCGGCGCCCGCTAGGTGATGGGCTTCAAAATACTCACGACCAAGACCCGTTTCCATCAGCTCGATAAAACGCAGGTCGATTGGCGTGTGTTTAATCCAGTGTAAAAAACGTGGCAAATCTTTATCGTTTAAACCTTTAAGCAGTACGGCATTGATTTTTACTCGCTCGAAACCTGCCGACAAGGCGGCATCAATCCCCCGCATCACTTCATCAAACTTATTTTCGCCGGTGATCTGGTAAAACATTTTGGGATCTAAACTATCCACGGACACATTGATACGACGCAAGCCAGCATCGAACCATTCTTTGGCATGCTTTTCGAGTCGATATCCATTAGTCGTCGTCGCAATAGTATGAATGCGCGGGTTATCAGCGACGACACGAATGATGTCGGTAAAGTCTTTACGCAGGGTAGGTTCACCGCCTGTAATGCGGATTTTTTGGGTGCCGACTTGGCTAAATGCGGAGACCAAGTTTTCTATCTCATTGAGAGATAAGAATTTTGGTTTACCTTCTGGATGATAACCATCAGGGAGGCAGTAACTGCATTTGAAGTTACAAACGTCAGTGACTGACATCCGTAAATAGTGAAATTTTCGACCAAAGCTGTCTTGTAATTGAGACATGATCACCTTTCCAAGTGTGGGAGGTGAGAGCATTTCTTATCCCACCCCGGTGGCATTATTACCACGGCTACACCTCCATATCTTTCGACTTAGGCAGGCAAGCTCGGAGAACCGTCGTCGGTGATTATAGGCCGAAAGTACTCACTAGCTATACCCCTAAACAGGTATTTATTAACCTAGATCACGCTAGCGTGAATAATCTGTGACAGTCCTCACCTAAAGATTTGTATTGAATTAGACTAAACAGCAACTTAATCCACTGTGACCTTATCTTATTTTCAGGTAAGGTGGTGCAAGCAATAAAACGCCCGTTTACAAACTACAACACTCGATAAAAATCGGGGAAACGTGAAGGAAGAGGTGAACTGATGGAACGCGAATCAATGGAATTCGATGTTGTTATCGTCGGCGCAGGTCCAGCAGGCTTGGCCACCGCGTGTCGATTAATGCAAATATCACAGGATTCAGGTAAAGAAATTACCGTCTGTGTGGTCGAAAAAGGCTCAGAAGTGGGCGCGCATATTCTGTCAGGCGCAGTGTTCGAGCCAAAAGTGCTGGACGAGCTATTCAGCGACTGGCGCGAGAAAGACGCCCCAGTAAAAACCGCTGTCACCCACGACGAAATCTACCTACTCAGCTCAGCCACCGACGGCAGAGTCATGCCTAATGCTTTTGTGCCAAAAACCATGCACAACGACGGCAATTTTATTATTAGCGTTGGTAATCTGTCCCGCTGGCTTGCCAATCGCGCAGAAGAACTCGGGGTCGAAATATTTCCCGGCTTTGCCGCCAGTGAGTTGCTATTTAATGCCGATAACAGCGTTAAAGGTATTTTGATTGGCGATATGGGCGTGGGCGCCGATGGTGAGCCAAAAGACAGCTTTATGCCCGGCATGGAACTGCATGCTAAATATACTGTTTTCTCCGAGGGTTGCCGCGGCCACTTAGGCAAGCAACTGATCGAAAAATACCATTTAGATAATGGTAAAACACCCCAGCATTACGGCTTAGGCTTCAAAGAAATTTGGAAAGTCCCCGCCGAGCAACATGAGCAAGGCAAAGTGGTGCACACTGGTGGCTGGCCATTAACCGAGGGCGCATCGGGTGGCGGCTTTCTGTATCACATGGAAGACAACCAGATTGCGGTCGGTCTCATTATCGATTTGAACTACAAAAATCCACATCTGAGCCCATTTGACGAATTCCAGCGCTATAAAACCCATCCTGTGATTGCAAAGTATTTAACCGGTGGCGAACGTCTCAGTTACGGCGCCCGTGCTATCACTAAAGGCGGCTTGAACTCGCTTCCTAAGATGAGCTTCCCCGGCGGCCTGATCATTGGCTGTAACGCAGGTACGTTGAACTTCGCTAAAATCAAAGGCACTCACACTGCGATGAAGAGCGGTATCGTTGCGGCAGAAACCTTAGGCAAAGCCATGATGGCGGGTGTTGAAGGCGGTAAAGATCTCGACTGTTACCAGACTCATATCGAAGAAAGCTGGCTACATGAGGAGCTGTATAAATCGCGCAACTTTGGCCCAGCGATGCATAAATTTGGCACCTATTTAGGCGGCGCATTCAATTACATAGATCAAAACTGGTTTGGTGGAAAGTTCCCGATCACGCTACGTGATGAACACCCAGACTATGCACAAATGGCCTCAGTGAGCGCTTACAGCAAGATTGATTACCCAAAACCCGATGGCAAGCTTAGCTTCGATAAACTGTCCTCAGTGTATCTGTCGAGCACTTATCATGAAGAAGACCAGCCTTGCCATTTACGTCTTAAAGACAGCAGCATTCCACTGGGCATCAACCTGACTCAGTTTAATGAGCCAGCACAACGTTACTGTCCAGCTGGTGTGTATGAAATTGTCGAAGAGGCGGGTCAGCCTAAATTTGTAATCAATGCGCAAAACTGCATTCACTGCAAAACCTGCGATATTAAAGATCCTAGCCAAAACATCACTTGGGTTACGCCGGAAGGCGGTGGTGGTCCTAACTATCCCAACATGTAATTAGTTGCCAACAAATGTTAATAACGGCGCTCAATAGAGCGCCTTTTTTTCACCTTTGACACAAATATCTCACTTTTTTTGCTTGCCCTTAGCTACGACATTAGCCACAATTACCACACAAAAAAGAGTTCGTTTTCAATCACCATCTCATTTCCATCTATACTCTACATAATTAGATCTACTGCAAGACCAACGGGTTAAGCCAAATAAGTTTTTTATACGCTGTTTTATTCGGCATTCGGCCTAGACTAAGGTTAACTTTTCACATTCCTGTCCGATAATCTTTTACCGTACAAGAGTGCGTTGACCGATAACGCAAAACAGTCCAACACAGGCATATTGATATTTATGATATTTAATAACCTCACCATTAAGCAGAAAATTCTGCTAACAGTGACATTTGCAGTACTGCTGTCGACCATACTCGTCGGCGTATTAAGCCAACGTAGCGCTAAAAATGTCGTACAACAACGGATGTTAGGTTCGGAACTGCCGAGTTTGATGATGCAGATCCGCAATAAGATCGATCTCGACATCTCCACTTTAATGAATGCTGCAGAGCAATTGGCCAGCAGCCGCATGTTACTGCAATGGCTCGAAGATGGCAGACCGCAGGCCCAAGAAACCCAAGTGGTTGCTCAACTGAAAGACATCACGCGTCAATATAAGCTAGCGCAAGCCTCCTACGCCGACAGACAAACTGCCGCCTATTACACTCAGGATGGATTTTTGCGCGTGCTCACCCCCGCGCAGGATGGCTGGTTTTTTGGTTACCGCGACAGTGGCCAAGAACGTATGTTGAACGTATTCACTGAGGCCAACGGCGAAGTCAAACTCTTCATCAACTACCAACAACCCAATGGTCGTGGCTTAGTTGGGCTCGCTAAATCACTCGATGATATGGTGCGCTTACTAAGCTCGTTTAAGATTGAGGAAACGGGATTTGTTTACTTAGTTGATGCTAAAGGTGAAGTGAAACTCCACCCAGATACGGGTCAAATTGGTAAGAGCAACTTAGGTAACTTATATCAAGATGCAAACTCAAGCGCCATACTCAACCGTGGCGATTTCAATCTTATCGAAACCAAGATCAATGGCGAAAACATGCTGGTTGCCAGTAGCTATATCGCATCTATGGATTGGTATTTAGTGGCACAAGTGCCAGAAGCCGAAGTGTTTGCGCTATTAACCGAAGCCGCTTATCAGATCTTAATCTGGACGCTGATTATTGCTGCGGGCTTTATCGTCCTCGCTATCGCTGTTGCGGGCTCTGTGAGCCGCCCCATAGCCCAAGTTGCCGCTATGTTCCGCGACATAGGCGAAGGTGAAGGTGACTTACGCCAACGCTTACCCGTCAATGGTGAAGATGAAATTGCGCAGCTCGCTAAAGGATTTAACAGCTTTATCAGCAAGATCCAAGATTCGGTCATCGAAGTAGCGCAAACCAGCGAACAACTCGGCTTCTCGGCTAAGGATGTGTCGAATCAAGCACAGCAAACCTTAGAAGACAGCCACGAGCAGAAAGATCGCACTATGATGGTGGTCACAGCCATTAATGAAATGGGCGCGACGGTTAACGAAATCGCTAGTAATGCCGCCCAAGCAGCGGTTGCGGCAAGAGATGCCGACACTGAAGCCAGCAGCGGTCAAGTGGTCGTGACCCGTGCCCGTGATACCATTAACCAATTGTCGAAGGACGTTGGCCAAGTAGGTGAAGTGATTGAGTCCCTCGCGACCCACACTAAATCCATTGGTGGGATTTTAGATGTGATCCGCGCTATCTCTGAACAAACCAACTTGTTAGCCCTCAACGCGGCCATCGAAGCGGCACGTGCCGGTGAAGCTGGGCGCGGTTTTGCTGTCGTCGCCGATGAAGTACGTAACTTAGCATCACGCACAGCAGCATCGACCAATGAAGTGCAAGGCATGATCGACAAGCTGCAATCGGAAGCCAGCCGCGCGGTTAATGCGATGGCTCAGAGTCGTACTCGCTCCCACGAGGGGGTTGTGGCCGTCGATGAAGCTAGCAAATCGTTGATTGGTATTAGCGACCGCATTGGTCTTATCAGCGACATGAACATCCAAGTTGCTGCGGCAACGGAAGAACAATCCACTGTAGTGGAAGACATCAACCGTAACGTCACAGAAATCAATGACATTACTCAACGTACTGCCAATACTGCACAAGCGGCAGCACAGGCGAGTTTAGCCTTGAATCAACTGTCACACCGCTTAGATACCTTAGTGGCCAAGTTTAAGGTGTAACACCTTAAACTTACGCCATAAAAAACGCCTTAGATGTTTCCATCTAAGGCGTTTTTCTTTAATTCGAAAAAGCGATTAATCCATAGCAATGAATTTAATCGTTAATGGGTATTTATATACCTTACCCTCGCTGGCCTTAATAATCGCCAGCACAGTGCACACCAAATCGAATATGCCGAGTATGGCTAAAAAGATGAAACCTATTCCGACCAAAGCTAATACGCCACTGATGATTGCATAAATCAGCAGGCTCAATTTAAAGTTCAAACAACTACGGCCACATTGATCGACAAATGCGGACTCTTCACGCTTCATTAGCCAGATAATCAAAGGACCCAGAATCGAACCCAGCGGCACTAGGTATCCAACAAAGCTTGAGGCGTATACCAGTAAGCCAAAATCTTTATCACTTTTTGTAACGGGTTCAATCATAAGGTCATCCCTGTATTATCATTATGAATATAAATACTTATTTACCGCTCGGCCCACATAAGCGCATTTGCCAATCTTCTACTGTCTGTGATGCTAAGCGCCGTTGTAGGCTATTAACCCAACTCTGCGCTAATCCCTCGCAGCAAGCTAAACGATCATAGCCGCTGGCATTAAATGTTGGCGAAAAATAGAGTGCCATAGCCTCGGCGACACTGATGTCCGTGCGGCGCTCAATCAATTCAATCTTATCGTTTAACTGAATAATCCCAGGCGTTAATACTCGATAAAACCAACCACATAATTGGCTCTGCTGCATGGCGAGGGCAAATTCTTTGTGCCCAAATTGCAGATTCAACTTAAAGCAAGGTGAACGCGGCTGAGTGACCTGCACTGTTACGGCGCCAATTTGTAAGATATCACCAATATTAACTTGGGTTTCGTTCAGCCCAACGGTACTGATGTTCTCCCCCATACTGGGCGCATCTTCGAGTTGAGTAATTAAATCCCAACGACGATATTGGCCGTAATGCTCGCGGGGAAAATGATGTAACACGCGATCGAGTCCGCCATGGTGTTTAGGATCGGCCTGTGCGTCCCCGTCTACATGGTCGATATGCACTAACAGTTGTTGAGCCGCTTGCTTGCCATCAATCCCAGTAGCAACACCGGACATGTCTTGAAGATGGGTTCCTAAGTACAATCCTGATAACTTATTGATCAACAACTTTGACATCTGTCACTCCCAATCCATAACCCATCTCGCATTACCGCCAGAGTGTAAACCGCGATACGCCAGTAACACAATCAACTCACTCAATAACTCATAAATGTAGACGACATCTTACCGCCAATAAGCACGGGGCTGAATCTATGAATGATTTAACACCACTTGATTTCGACCGGCTTCCTTAGCCTGATACAAGGCCAGATCGGCACGCTTGATCAGATCTTCCGCAGGCTCTTGCGCCTGATGCTCAGCGACGCCAATACTGGCAGTAATAGAAATGTGTAAACCATTCACTTTAATTTCCCGCTGAAAAATAAGCTCACGGATCTGCTCAGCCAGTTCTGCCGCTTGGGTTAAATCCATCCCCGGAAGTAAAATCAAGAACTCCTCGCCGCCCCAACGGCATAAGATATCCTGTTGCTGCAGTGCGCTCCTTAGCATATTTGTCATGGTTTTTAATACTAAGTCACCAATCCCATGCCCATAGCTGTCGTTCACTTTTTTAAAATGGTCGATGTCCAGCAAGAGTATTGAAATCGGCGATTGTGTCAGCTTAGCTTTATCTAATGCCTGCCTAAAGTACTCATCAAACACCTGACGGTTAGCGGCGCCAGTGAGCTTATCGGTAGACGCCATCACTTCTAATTTGCGTTGATAACGACCTAAGGTCATGTTAGAGATGAATAAAATCCCAAGAGTCACCATTAGGCTTAACGCCAAGTTGCCCCAAAAAGTATTCAGTAACTCGCGTTCCTGTGGCGCATCTTCCTGCTCAACAATCAAATACCACTTAAATTCGGGGACTAGACGGCTGTTGAGATAAACGGTTTTACCATTTCTCTGGTAGCTAAAAGCCGCACTTGGACTCGTTAAAATACGCGTCGCTAAATTTTCAAGCCCTAAGCTGGTTTGCAGCGAATCTGCACCATCATATTCATCTCCATGCAAGGTGACATTGCCCTGCCTATCGGTAAAGAACACTCGGCGGTTATAACGTTTTTGATAAAGTTCGATGAGGGACTTAACCTTTTCAACCGCCAAACCCACTCCGGTAACGCCTATAAATTTGCCTTCAAAATCAAAAACTTTATAGTTCACGAAAACGGTTGTTTTACTGCGGTCCGCCGTATCGGCGTCGATATTAACCTCATAATGCTCAGATTCGGGTAAAGATCGCACTCGAAAGTACCAAGCATCATCTGGCTCAACATCTTGGATTTGTTTTAAAATCCCCGTGGAGTGGTAATAATTTCGGCTCTTTTCTGACACAAAAAAACTGGTGACAGTATCGTATTTTTCTTGGATTTCCTTAAGGTAACGGATCAGCTTTTCTGGCTCTTGCTCGTGACTTAATGTCCAATCGCGAACAAAGGTATCCTGCGCCATCAAGGATGAAATAAAGATAGGTCGCAGCAAATCCTGCTGAATTTCAGAGTAAATATTGTCACTTGTGAGTGGTAGGGTATTACTCTCGATTTGTTGACTCAGTGAGTCATGGGCCACCTTGTAACTGATACCACTGGTCACTAAAAAGGCGACCAAAAGCAGAACAGAGAGCAACCAAATAAATTTATTCTTATCATTCCAAGCGTTATTGCCCATTCTCAACTCCAAAGACTACAGAACACCTTGAGTGGCTTATTATTTTAATGTCACGATAACTATTTTAGTTGAATAAATGTTAACGCAATTGCGCCATGGCCGCACAACATTTCAACCTTATGAATGTTCTGCGATGGAATAACTTTATTTTGAGCAAAAAAATGCCTCGTTGGGGAAACGAGGCAAAAAAACATACTAACCAATAAATGGGAGAAAAACACAAGAAAACGTTAAGGGACAAGAGCTATGCGCCACAAGACATACTCTAGCAAGGGCGTATGACAGAAAGATGACTCAAACGGCTCACCCACAGATTTTTCATGCGATTTGCTTCGCCTCTAAATACTGTTTTAGTGCCTCACCAGGAATAGAACTATCGGTTGCCACTGCAAACGCCGCCCACACTGCGCCTTCTGCCATTGCCTCAGTAATCGACTGGCCTGTGCATAGACTATGAATAAGCCCTGCGGCATAGGCATCGCCAGCGCCTGTAGTATCAACTACAGTGGCAGGGATAGCCGCAACATGCTGCACTTGATCGTGCGTGTAAACCTTAGCCCCATTGATGCCATCGGTGACAATAAAATAACCTAATGAATTGCCAGCAATACTCACACCATACTCCCAGAATGCCGCTTCACACCTCCCCTGCATATCGCTCATAGAGGCCAGCAAAATATGACAAGGTCTCTGCCTATCATCCTTGGCTAATTGCGCGACCACTAGGCAATGTTCTAAAGCTGTTTTTGCCCAACTAACAGTGCCTTCTGCGGAAGTATTAAAATATAACGCATCCCATGGTTGCCATTTCGGCGGTACCGATAATTCAAATATGGGTCTTTGAGGCCGAATAATTGTTCGCTCGCCGTCTGGCGTCATTACGAGCAGCATTTCGCAAGTGTTACCGGCACGGCGCTGCACTAAACGGCAATCGAGCCCTTGAGTGCTAGCTTCTGCAATCAACCAATCCCCCATATCATCACGACCAACTTGACTCACCAACGCGACGCTATGCCCAGCCCAAACTAAACCTAATCCGGTATTTGCCCCGCCACCACCTAGCCTTTGCCCACCATCTTGATAATGGAAACGCCCACCTGTTTTTAAAGGTTTATCAAGCAATAAGATCCGATCACAGTTGAGATTGGCAACTAACATAATATTCGCCATTACGCGGCTCCAAAAGACAAAAAAGACTCAAGGCCAGAAGATAAAAACAAAGAAATATCAATCTAGAGCAAAATGCTCATAGGTACAATCCAATCATCAAGATAGCAACACAATCAGGCTATGGCTGACGCCTGTGTAAGCATTTGTCCCGAATAAGATAAGGAGAAAAGTCCATCACCATACGGTAAAACTGACTATTTCAGCTCAACCCTCTGTTTAAAATAGATTTCTATATTGCATGACGCCCAACGGCATAAATGCATACAACAAACTTCAAACCAGCTCAGTTAAATAGCAATAACTGTCGTTAAAATATGTGAAGTGAATAAGGAATTAAATTTATGAATGGAATCAAACGCTATGCTAATGGAAAGATGGGATACCGCTGAAGAAAAAACAGAGCAGCTACGCCGTTATCAGCTCTGCCTAGATGAGTTTAATGAGTTAGATTTTCACGATGTGTATGTGGCAGAAATAAAACAAGAATACCAACAACTTGCAGAGCTAGTAAAAGTGCAGTCAACGTCAGCTCCCGAACGTTAACTGCACTTACCTATTTAGTCACTTAACCATAAATCTTCAATTACTTTATTGGCGTCAATGGTGATAAAGACGCAAATTGTACTGCCAACGTCCAATCTGTGATGACCATATCTGACGGCTGCCAACTGTCATCAACCCACTCATAAATCAATCCTGGATTTTCCTCAGCATTGACTAATAAACGCCGTCCATCTTGCAATACCAGCGTATAATCGAGCCCCTGTGCATCGACACTCTCAATGTCCCCCAAGACATTATGTTTAATGGCCGAAATGGTTCCCGTAGCCTTGGCGGCATCACTCCCCTTTGCACCGCTGTAAAATGTTAACGCCTCGTTTGCGACAGTCTTATGAAAGACAAACTCCTCAGTCACACCCACTACGATCGATTGATCAAGTTCGTACCAGGCGGGTATCCATAATGCGTTAATTGTCATCCCGTTATATCCTGCATAATAATTTTACGGACGGGATCATTCTGCCTTAACCCCGACAGAGAAAATACTCTTCAGGGATAAAATAATTTTGATCCTAAAAAGGCTGACATCACAAAACGCAGTGCTCACTTCCTTTGTAAGATATTCTTAACTCTACAGGTCATATCCGAGATGTTTTAGCGCCAGTGGCTGATGTTGGACTCAATTCGTGTTTCTGTTAGTTTGTAAATCAAATCGACACATTAAGCTGACAAAGTGATCCTGAGCCCAGTAATCGCGTATAGAGTCACACACGATAGATTCATATTCCCATGCTTGCACCGCAGGCCGATAAATACGGAGTTTACTTGCCTATGGATAAGCCCATAACGCAACCCCCTCAAACCCTTAAGCTCATTGGTGAAACTGAGGCAGGAAAGCGTCTAGAGCTTAAGCAGTACTTTAATCAGACATGGGCTCTGTACGAGTCACTGTTTGATTTAATCCAAGAAGATAGCGCCTATTACCTCAAAGCCGAGCCGCTGCGCCATCCGTTGATCTTTTATTTTGGCCATACGGCCACTTTCTATATCAACAAACTCAAACTCGGCAAATTTCTCGACGAACGGGTAAACGATAACTTCGAATCCATGTTTGCCATTGGTGTCGATGAGATGTCTTGGGACGATCTGAACGAGCAACATTACCCATGGCCGAACGTGGCAGAAGTGCGCAGCTATCGCCAACAAGTTAATGCTGTCGTCAATCGCGTGATTGATGAAATGCCTCTAACGCTGCCAATCACTCAAGACAGCCCAGCTTGGATCATTTTGATGGGCATTGAACATGAGCGAATTCACTTAGAAACCTCATCGGTGATCATCCGTCAGTTGCCGCTGGAACATGTCGCGCCCAACAGCCTCTGGGCCGCGTGCCAAGACTTCGCCGCCGCCGAAACCAACCGTTTACTGGCAGTAAAAGGGCAGAGAGTGACCTTAGGTAAAACTGAACAAGATCAAACCTACGGCTGGGATAACGAATACGGCCATGAAATCTTTAATGTTGCCGACTTTAAGGCCTCTAAATTCTTAGTCTCGAATCAAGAGTATCTCGCATTCGTCGAAGCTGGCGGCTATCGCTCACCACAATTTTGGAATGAAGAAGGTCAAGCTTGGCTCGCTTACACCCAAGCTCAAATGCCGCGTTTTTGGCGCTTAAAACAAGATAAATGGTGGCAACGTAACTTAGCGGAAGAAATCCCGCTGCCATTAAACTGGCCTGTAGAAGTGAATCAACTCGAAGCTAAGGCCTTCTGCAATTGGAAAACCGAGCAAAAGCAAAGCAATATTCGCCTACTGACGGAAGCCGAATGGTACATCTTACGCGAGAATGTGCCCGCCGATGCGCCCGATTGGCACGAAGTGCCGGGCAATATTGCTTTGGCTTATTACGCCTCTTCTTGCCCAGTGAATCGCTTCGAACATAATGGCTTTTTCGATATTGTCGGTAATGTTTGGCAATGGACAGAAACCGCAATCGACGGCTTTAACGGTTTTGCCGTGCATCCACTCTATGATGATTTTTCTACCCCCACCTTCGATGGTAAGCATAATCTCATCAAAGGTGGCTCGTGGATCTCCACAGGTAATGAAGCCATTGCTTCGTCACGCTATGCGTTTCGTCGACATTTTTATCAACACGCTGGCTTCCGCTATGTGGAATCCACGCAAAATCCCGCCCAAATGGCCGAGGTCAATGTGTACGAAACTGATGAACTGATTTCCCAATACCTTGAATTCCACTATGGTGCCGAATATTTCGGGGTTGCTAACTTCTGCGTCAATGGCGTGCAGCAAGCACTCAGTGAAATTCAACTCACCCATGCCGCCAAAGCCCTCGACATCGGTTGCTCCGTAGGTCGAGCGAGTTTTGAACTGGCAAAAGTGTTTGATCATGTTGATGGTATCGACTTTTCGGCGCGCTTTATTCAACAGGCCTATGCGCTGACCGAACAAGGTGAAAAACGTTACACCATACGTACCGAGGGCGACTTACAGGAATTTAAGAGCGCGAGTCTGGCTAAACTTGGATATGAGCTTGAGGCGAAAAAAGTCAACTTTATGCAAGGTGATGCCTGTAATTTAAAGCCAATGTATACAGGTTATGACTTAGTTTATGCCTCGAACCTTATTGACCGACTGAACGATCCTAAGCACTTTTTAACCAGTATTGCCCAGCGAATTAATCAAGGTGGATACCTTGTTATTGCTTCGCCGTACACTTGGCTTGAGGATTATACGCCGAAGGATAAATGGCTCGGTGGTGTTAAAATCAAAGGAGAGAACTTCACCACCTTAGATGGCTTGACCGAAACCTTGATCGGCCAATTTGAGCTGGTCGCAGTGAAGGAGATTCCCTTCGTCATCCGCGAGACAAAACGTAAATTCCAACATTCCATCTCCGAAATGACAATTTGGCGTAAGCGTTAATACTCACTCATGGGATAAACAACTGAAGTCTAAATAAAAATATCCGCCAGAAATCCATTTCTGGCGGATGTGTAACATCCAGCTAAGTCATATTTGCAGCATCAACTAAGGTTGAACACGGCAAATACAGCGCAAATACCTACACCTTAAACTGTGCCGTTGTTAAACCAAGCTGATTCGCTAACCCTAACAAACTGCGCGTACTCGCCGCCACTTGGCTGATCGCCGCGCTATTTTCTTCCGCCGCCACGCTCAAGCCCGCAATCCCCTGCGCAATCGTTGCCGAAACCGTTGTTTGCTCCTCCGCGGCGGTGGCGGTTTGGATCATTAATGCCTTTAAGGTTTCCAAACGTAAAGCGATGTCATCCACTGCGGCTTGCATGCCATCCGCATCTTCTGCGGTTTTAGAGGCTTCAGTAGTACAAGTCACACTATGCAGCGCCAGCACGCCAGACTGCTGCTGAATGCCTTTTAGCACTTGGCCAATATCCTGAGTAGCTAACTGAACCTTCACCGCTAACTGACGCACCTCATCGGCAACCACAGCAAATCCACGACCATGCTCGCCAGCTCTCGCTGCTTCAATCGCCGCATTAAGTGACAGCAGATTCGTTTGTTCCGCAATCGCATTTATCACAGCTAATACTGAGCCGATTTTCTGACTATCCGCCTCAAGACTGCCCACCTGTTGATGAATAGTTGCAAAACTGCTCAAGGTCACTTTTAAGCTTTTACGAGTACTAGCCAAGTTTTGCGAAAGAATTTCACTCGAATGGGTACAGGCGGACACTTCATCGGAGGATCTCATCGTATTCGTGCTGATTTCAGCTGCGGCATAACTCATTTCTTCAACTGCAGTAGCCAACATATCGGTTTCTTTGGCCTGCATCTGAATACTGCAATCGGCTTGTGTCATAGCGGCAGAGTTTTGTTCGGCGGCAGATTCAAGTTCATGCCCAACACCCACCAGCTGACTGATGATTTCTTTGAGCTTAGTTTGCATCCGCGCCAACCAACTCATCAGGTGATTATCCGTTTGAACATGCGGTAAATTATGAGTTAAATCGCCAGAGGCGATCATACTGGTCAAGTTACACATGTCCTCAGGCTCACCGCCGAGTGGCTTCAACACAAATCCTGTGACTAACTTAGCGGCAGCGAATGCCAACACTAAGGCCGCCACACAAACAAATAAGCCGATAAATAGCATTCGATAGGCCGGCGCAGCGATTTCGCTCACATCAATTTCAGCCATCAACCCCCAACGTAAGCCAAGTTCAACAACGGGAGAATAGGCAGATAACACCGGATTATGATTGTAGTCATTCACTTGCATCACACCAGTCTTACCCGCCAGCGCCTCTTTCACCGCAGGTGTGTCGACACCATTCTGGGCAACCGTTCCAGCGAAGGAAGCGGTCACAGTGCGATTGTTCGGATCAAGAAAAGAATCGGAACGCATGCGATTATTGGGGCCAATTAAATAGGTCTCGCCACTTTGTCCCATACCTTCGCGGATCTGCATAACTCGGTTGATGCGGTCGATTGATACTTGAGCCGCCACCACCAATCTTTGCTGATTGAATTGGATCGACTGACCAATAAATGCTGCCGGTTGACCATTAGAAGGTGCGTATGCGGAGAAATCTTGCAGTAACACTGTGCCTGAAGCCCCCAATGCCTTGTTATATAACTGCGCTAACCCCGAATCATGGTAGGGCCCAGTGCGAAGATTTGTGCCGAAATCAGACTCCTTCGCGGCGGTGTAAAACACAGTGCCGTCATCCCGAATGATGAACAGATCATAGAAACCTAAAGACTTATTTAACGACTTTAAGGTCTCATCAAGGTCGGAGATAGTATCGAGGCTTTTTTGGCTGGCGATCACCGCACTGACGGCCTGCAGGTTATCTGAAAAGTCCTGAAACATACCGACAATCTGTCGCTGCTTGATCTCGCGCACCGCCACTAAACGAGACTGAGCCTCGGCAAATAACTCATCCCGAGCAATGTAAGTCACTATCGCGGTAGCAAATATGAGGGGTAATAGGACAATCAATAAACTGATCAGCTGAATTTTACGAGTAAAACCCATGGTGAGACTCCTTGTCGCGCTTCTAATTCCATTCATTCACTTTTTGCAAAATTAAATCTGCCCTAAAACTATAGGAGAAGAATCTCAGCTAAACAAAGCGACGCAGACTATTTTCATCAAAAGTTCACCAAAATGCTGCCAACCAACTATTTTTAAATAGAAAAATGATTAATAACTTTAAATGACAGCCAAGCCATACCGACCATTTCACACAAAATGATATAGTGGAAAACACGTTATAAACCGAACGTTAGCATCACCTTATATTCAGTACGCATATCCACACGGCAAATGATGCATTGAAATTTACCTAATATGCATATAAATTCATCTCAAGCCAATTTATAGAGGATTAAAAATGAGTTTACTCGAGCAAGTGTCTGTATCTAAAAAAGCCAATATTTACTTTGATGGTAAAGTTGCCAGTCGTAGCGTATTTTTTGCCGATGGTAGTAAGCAAACCTTAGGCGTAGTGCAGCCTGGAGAGTATGAGTTCTCGACTTCACAAGGCGAAATCATGGAAGTGATTAGCGGCCGTTTTGAGGTGTTACTACCAGAAACGACCACTTGGCAAGAGTTTAGCGAAGGAACTCAGTTTGAACTGGCTGCAAATGTCAGCTTTAAAATTCGTAACACAGCCATTGCAGAGTACTGTTGCAGCTACCTCTAATCATCTTGATTGAGTAAAAGTTTCAATATCAATTATGAATCTAATGCTCACAGTGACGGTTTATCTCAGCACTGTGGGTATTTTGTCCTACCGAACCATCTCTCCTTGCCACAATCTCACCCTCTGCATGCTTTATCCGTTTGGCTTTTTATCAATCTGGCCGCTTTGTTAAACTGACTCAGGACAGCTTAAACCTCGCGACTTAAAGAAGACTAAATCGGGCGTGTTGATATCGCCGATAAAAACAACACTAGACGACCGGTCTATTTTGATTTATCCTAGACCACATGAAAATTGAAACTCAATCCACTCGCCAGCACATTCTCGACATCGGCTATAAGCTGATCGTACGAAAAGGCTTCTCCAGCGTCGGCTTATCGCTACTGCTGCAGGCCGCCGAAGTGCCTAAAGGCTCGTTTTATCATTACTTCAAATCCAAAGAACAATTTGGTGAAGCGCTCATAACTGATTATTTTGAGAAATATCAGTTAGATTTAGATGCATTATTCAATGACTCGACACTGACAGGCTATCAGCGCTTGATGCAGTACTGGCAACAATGGTTGCACGTACAAGCTGATGGTTGCGTAGATCAAAAATGCCTCGTCGTGAAACTCAGTGCTGAAGTGGCCGATTTATCCGAAGCCATGCGAGTTGCCTTACTTAAAGGTTCCGCCGGCATCATAGACAGGTTAACCACTTGTGTTCAAGTTGGCATAAACGACAGTTCAATCGCCGAGCAAGATCCGCAATCGACCGCTGAAATGTTGTATCACATGTGGTTAGGTGCCAGCTTAATGAACAAGTTAGGCCACAGCCCCACGGCACTCGAACGTGCGCTCGTGACGACTAAAGCTATTTTAACGCCTAAAACGGCCCTTTAACTTAATACCGATTCAAGACCGATATTTGCTGATATCAGTCAGCCTAGATTTTTAAAGAATACATTTTCACGCCACAAAATTAGACGACTGGTCTACTAATTTAACGAGCGATTAATTAACGCAGCGCATTTAACACTGCTAATTTAAAGTAGCTCACTTAAAGTAATAAGGGATAAATCATCCATGCTAAATTTTAACTATTACAACCCAACCCGTATCCGTTTTGGTAAAGACACTATCGCCGAAATTGATGCTTTAGTACCGAGCGATGCTAAAGTCATGATCCTCTTTGGTGGCAGCAGCGCCAGAAAAACCGGCACGCTAGATGAAGTTAAACAGTCATTGGGCAATCGTTTCATCGTCGAGTTCGATGGCATTGAGCCCAACCCAACCTATGAAACCTTAATGAAAGCCGTCGCCCAAGTGCGTGAGCAGAATATCGATTTTCTCCTCGCTGTGGGTGGTGGCTCTGTTATCGATGGCACTAAATTTGTTGCCGCGGCTGCGGTATTCGAAGGCGAACCTTGGGACATTCTCACTAGCTGGGGCGCAAAAGTAACCCAAGCTATGCCTTTTGGCTCAGTATTAACCTTGCCTGCGACGGGTTCAGAAATGAACAACGCCAGCGTAGTGACCCGTAAATCACTGCAAGCTAAGCTGCCATTCCGTAATGACTTGGTTTATCCACAATTCTCAATACTCGACCCGACGAAAACCTTCACCCTGCCAGAACGCCAAGTGGCCAACGGTGTCGTCGATGCTTTTGTACATATTACAGAGCAATACCTCACTTACCCCGTTAACGCCGCCGTACAGGACAGATTTGCCGAAGGACTGTTACAAACCTTGATTGAGCTTGGTCCACAAGTGCTAGTTCAACCCGAAGACTACGACATTCGCGCTAACTTAATGTGGGTCGCCACTATGGCACTCAACGGCACGATTGGCGTAGGCGTTCCGCACGATTGGGCAACCCACATGATAGGCCATGAACTGACTGCGCTTTACGACATCGACCATGCGCGTACATTGGCAATCGTATTGCCTGCCCTGCTGCAATGTACCAAAGAGGCTAAGCGCGAAAAGTTACTCCAGTACGCAGACCGAGTGTGGCACATCAACACAGGTACCGATGACGAGCGCATCGATGCCGCTATTGCAAAAACTAAGGCTTTCTTCGAAGCCATGGGCATACCGACACATTTATCTGCCTATGATCTCGATGCCAGCCACGTTGATATCCTAGTAAAACAGCTTGAACTGCACGGCATGGTGGCTCTTGGCGAACACGGCAATATTGACCCAGCAATGAGTCGTGACATTTTGACCTTAGCCCTATAACGCCAAACCGTATCCTGATTGAACTAAACCCAAAGCTCACACGTATAGATGTGAGCAACTAAGGTAAAGGTATGAAAATGAATATATTAATGGTACTAACTTCACACGATAAACTCGGCGACACAGGTTTAAAAACCGGCTTTTGGCTCGAGGAATTCGCCTCACCTTTTTATGAGTTTAAAGATAAAGGTTTTGACATTACCTTAGCCTCGCCATTGGGCGGTCAACCACCGCTCGACCCTAAAAGTGATGAGCCAGACTTTCAGACCGAAGCCACTGCGCGCTTTAGTAAAGATCCTGAGGCACAAGCACTGCTGGCAAATACGACTCGCTTAAGTGAAATCAATGCAGCGGATTATGATGCGGTTTTCTATCCAGGCGGCCACGGCCCACTGTGGGATCTTGCCGAAGATAAACACTCAATCGCCTTGATTGAACAGTTCTATCAAGCGAATAAACCCCTAGGGCTAGTCTGTCATGCACCTGCGGCATTGCTGCACCCTAAAGCCAGTGATGGTAAGCCATTGGTCAGCGGTAAGCGGGTTACCGGTTTCAGTAATTCTGAAGAAGAAGCCGTGCAACTCACTCATATCGTGCCATTTCTAGTCGAAGACATGCTGCAGAAAAACGGCGGCACTTATGTCAAAGGTGATGATTGGACAAGCTTTGTTGTCGCAGATGGCCATTTGATCACAGGTCAAAACCCAGGATCATCCGAAGCCGTTGCGCAGGCCATAGTCGCGCAACTGAACGCTAGAGGCTAGAGGCTAGAGGCTAGAGGCTAGAGGCTAGAGGCTAAGCGATAAATGACGCGACACGCTCAGCTTGAAGTGAATAATGACAAGCTCGAGTGTGCTAAATGCGGTAGAAATAGCTATCGCACCATAATGGTGCGATAGCTAAAAATGTACTCTCACAATAGAAAGGGAAGCCAATGATCACCTTGCACCATCTCAATAAATCACGCTCTAAACGTATCATCTGGTTGCTAGAAGAACTCGGTCAACCTTATCAAATTAAGAGTTATCAGCGTGATAGTCAGACTTTTCTCGCGCCACCCGAACTCAAGCAAATTCATCCGTTAGGCAAATCACCCGTTATCGAAATGGACGGTCAAGTGATTGCCGAGTCAGGCGCGATCACTGAGTATCTGATTGAAAAATATGCGACAGACACCTTAGCGCCAGCAAGAGACAGCGCTGACTACGTCGATTATCTGCAATGGTTACACTTTGCCGAAAGCTCAGCCATGCTACCTTTGTTACTGCGTATGTTCGTGCAAAAGGACGGCTGTAAAACCAACTTCCTTGAAGGTTATGCCGCGATAGAAGTCAGTAAGATAAGCCACTACTTCAATGATATGTTGGCCGGTAAAACCTACTTGGTTGCAGACAAGCTCACAGGTGCGGATATCATGATGTCCTTCGTGGTGGAGCTACTGGCTAACAGTGGCGACCTCGAAAAATTCGAACACATTCAACGCTATGCCACTCAATTATCCCAACATGCCGCTTGGGTTAAAGCGAGTGAGATCGAGAAACAACTCGACGCAAGCGTGTAATTTACAACTCGAGTTCGGGTACATGAGTGTGCCCGAACTTCAGCTCGTTCAACCCAGTCCGATTTCTAGCTCCCCTTTACTGTCTCGCTTTACGCCTTCCATGTAGCGACGCCGCATAACAAACACCATGATTTTTGATGTAAAAGAGACTAATCTTGATTAACTCTCTCTCAAGGCTACAGGGACTTTAGCATGCGTTCACTCACACTCATCGGCTTAGTGCTATTTAGCATGTTAGCGCAAGCGACGGTTTATAAATGGGTCGATAAAGATGGTAAAGTCCATTACTCAGATGAGCCGCAGCCCAATGCCCAAGTCGTTGAGCTAAAAGAGAAGACCTTAAATCAAATTGCCCTTCCCCTACCTAAGACAAACTCAAATAACGCAAACCAAGCAATTGAATCTATTCAATATAAAGTTAATATCACTTCCCCAGCAGAAGAAGAAACCGTCAGAGATAATAATGGCGATTTCGACGTCGTTGCGACTATCACCCCTGAGCTAAAAAGCCAGTATTTAATGGTCCTCAAACTCGATGGCACCCCCGTCGGTCAGCCGCAAATTGGCGGTACCTTCAAACTCAAAAACATCGACCGGGGTGAACATACCTTAGTCGTTGACGCTTTGACTCAAAACGGCAAAGTCTTTGCATCAAGTTCACCAAGAAAGATATTTCTTCATCAAGCAGCTAAGCGTTAATGCCACTCAATGCATAGATAAAGTTAGTATAAGAACTTTAAATACATAGAGTTAGATTAACCACCCCAGACTAAACCGTTTGATGAAGACAAGTTGCAGCTTGCACCAGATTGGTGCACCATAGTGGTGCAACCCTATTTCTAGGAACGGTCGATGGATAAAGAGACACTGCTCAATCATTTAGTTACCGCTGTACTTGTCATCGATAAGGATCTTAAGCCTTGTTATGCCAACGCAGCAGCAGAGCAATTATTAGGTGTTGGCAGCCATAGACTCGTAGAACAAGCTTTGCCTGAGCATTATCAAATCCTCGGTGTCGAAGCCCAGTTATTGAGGGATGCGGTAAAAGCTGGCCAAGGTTTAACGGTCAATACGGCGGCCCTAGTCACGCTCGATGGTCAGCACCATACCGTTGATTTAACCCTTATTCCACTCGATGATGAGGCTGAACTCAGCCTGCTCGAACTGCGCCAAGTCGACCAACAAAGACGTATTCATCAGCAACTGAGTCAAGATGCCCAGCAGCAAGCGGCGCAGTTTTTAGTGCGCAACTTAGCCCATGAAATCAAAAATCCTTTAGGCGGCCTGCGCGGTGCAGCGCAATTGTTATCGCGGGAGCTGGATGATCCGGCGCTGAAGGAATTCACTACCCTCATCATAGAGCAGGCCGATCGACTGCGTAATTTAGTGGATCGCCTGCTCGGCCCCCAAAGGCCGACGCAGCACAGTCTGCACAACATCCATCAAGTGGTGCAAAAGGTCTATAAGTTAGTTGAAATGGCACTGCCCGCTAACATCCAACTCAAACGGGATTACGATCCATCCATTCCCGATATCGAGATGGACCCAGACCAAATGCAGCAAGCCGTGCTCAACATTTTACAAAATGCGGTGCAGGCGCTTGAGCATACAGGCGGCGAGATTTTGATCCGCACTCGCACTCAACACCAAGTCACCATAGGTTCACAGCGCCACAAGCTAGTGTTAACCCTATCGATTGTCGACAACGGCCCAGGTATACCGCCCGAGCTAATGGACACATTATTTTATCCAATGGTGACAGGTCGTGAGCAAGGTTCAGGTTTAGGCCTCTCAATTGCCCATAATATTGCCCGTTTACACTCTGGCAGAATCGATTGCCTCTCAAGCGCTGGGCACACCGAATTCATCATTTCATTACCGATTTTAGGCGCGAAATAATTTCGACATACCGTATGAGGAAGCAAGATGCGAATTAGTGAACAAGTGTGGATCCTCGACGATGACAGCTCGATACGTTGGGTACTCGAAAAGGCACTTCAAGGTGCCAAGCTCAGTACAGCCAGCTTTGCCGCCGCCGAATCCCTGTGGCAGGCCTTAGAAATATCGCAACCGCACGTGATAGTGTCGGACATCCGTATGCCCGGCACAGACGGGTTAAGCCTGCTAGAACGATTGCAGGTGCATTATCCCCATATTCCCGTGATCATTATGACGGCGCACTCAGACTTAGACAGCGCAGTCAGTGCCTATCAAGCGGGCGCATTTGAGTATCTGCCTAAACCCTTCGATATCGATGAGGCTATCTCTCTGGTCGAGCGCGCACTGACACACGCCACTGAACAGAGCCCAGCACCCGCGCAGGAAGCCCAAGTAAAAACACCCGAAATCATAGGTGAAGCGCCAGCGATGCAGGAAGTGTTTCGCGCCATAGGCAGGCTTTCACGCTCGTCGATCAGCGTGCTGATTAATGGTCAATCGGGAACGGGTAAAGAGTTAGTGGCTGGCGCGTTACACAAGCACAGCCCACGTAAAGATAAGCCGTTTATCGCGCTGAACATGGCAGCGATCCCTAAGGATTTGATCGAATCTGAGCTATTCGGCCACGAAAAAGGTGCCTTCACTGGCGCAGCCAATGTCCGCCAAGGTCG
This sequence comes from Shewanella sp. SP1S1-7, assembly GCF_031932105.1. NCBI lineage: Bacteria > Pseudomonadati > Pseudomonadota > Gammaproteobacteria > Alteromonadales > Shewanellaceae > Shewanella > Shewanella sp. SP1S1-7. The sequence continues at coordinate 32,042 of NZ_JAUOEU010000026.1, read as the reverse complement.
CTTCGAGCAAGCAAACGGTGGCACGCTCTTTTTAGATGAAATCGGCGATATGCCGTTAGATGTACAAACACGGTTACTCAGAGTACTTGCCGATGGCCAGTTCTACCGCGTCGGTGGTCATAATGCGGTGCAAGTGGATGTGCGCATCATAGCGGCGACCCACCAAGATCTTGAATTATTAGTGCAAAAAGGCGGCTTTAGGGAAGACTTATTCCATCGCCTCAACGTGATCCGTGTGCACTTGCCACCACTGTCACAAAGACGGGAAGACATTCCCCAACTCGCCACTCACTTCCTCGCCTCTGCAGCAAAGGAAATTGGCGTGGAAACTAAGATCATGACCAAGGAGACTGCGGTAAAACTATCCCAATTACCTTGGCCCGGTAATGTCAGGCAACTCGAAAACACTTGCCGCTGGTTAACCGTTATGGCATCAGGGCAAGAAATTTTACCCCAAGATTTACCGCCAGAATTACTGAAAGATCCTGTAAGTATCACCCACACGGCGAAAGGCAGCCAAGATTGGCAATCGGCCCTGACTGAGTGGATAGATCAAAAACTCTCGGAAGGAAACAGCGATCTGTTAACTGAGGTGCAACCCGCATTCGAACGCATACTGCTAGAAACTGCGCTGCGCCATACCCAAGGCCATAAACAGGAAGCGGCGAAACGTTTAGGCTGGGGACGAAATACCTTAACTCGGAAATTGAAAGAACTGTCGATGGATTGAGTAGATAAAATAACGTTATTACTCGCTATAGCGATACAAGCTTATTAATCATCAAAAAGTAAAAGGGATATATTCATATCCCTTTTTATTTGAAATTCATTTTCATTGGCATTAATTAAATATGCCAAATCAAAAAATTAGAATTGATAATGCACACCTACAGCGAATTGCTTAATATCGGTGTCTATATCTTTTAATCCTAAATAGCTACGGTCTGCATCTAAATCACCCGTAGTGACATCATAGCTTACACGGATATTTAAGTGTTCTGTTACGGCGGCATTAACGCCTACACCGTAAGTCCAACCAAAACCAGTAAAGTCTTCATCGTAACCATAGCCATCAACATTCACAGCCATAGATGCGATACCCACTTTGGCATAGGCAGAAAAAATATCATTGATTTGTGCAGTAAATTTAGGCGTGAAGCTTAATGCGCCAGCACTAATATCAACATCCTTATCGCCTAAGTCGCCAGTAGCGAACAGGTTAGCTTCTAAACCAAACCACTCATTGAAGTTATAGCCACCGTATACGCCCACACCAGTACCGGTTTCTGAACCATCAAAAGCATCAGCTGTGACTCTATTTAATGCGCCACCCACATAAAATCCAGTAGTGTCGGTTGCAGCAGATACTTGAGTAGCCGCGAATGCTGATAGTAAAGAGATAGCAACAATTGATAACTTGTTCATCATATTTCCCTAATGATTTAACGTAAGTATTAGACAGCGCGGATATTACAATAAGCAATTAAGAAGTGTCATGGTTTAAATTATCAAAATACAAACCATACAGCATTGATTCAGCTTGAGTCGAAAAATGGAAATCTTAGTTATTCGTTATGTAGCAAAACCATATTTACTGTAAGTATACTGTTTAAATTGAAACAATTAACGATGTTAACTTAGCACCCGCAACAATCCTATAAAACTGGCATATAGCCAACGGATGAGGGAACGACGCCTTCTCACATCCAAACATTCGGATACGACAACTCTGCCAGTCACCACGCAAGTAATACGGGTGCGCCAAAAGAATAATGGCCAGATATGGACTCGATAAGTTTGGTTAGATATTTCGAAATCAATTTTCTGCGGTAGGTAATAAAGATGTTTACGCAGGACTAACTGACTCCAAGCCCCCACTATCACAGGAGTGACTTCACTATCTGCTTGATTCACTCTCGAGGACTGCGCTTGAGTTGAAACCGTAATTTCCGCATCTGCTGGAACGCTAACATCACGAATCTCAGATTCGACTATCAACTCAAAGCGAGTCGATAGCCTCTGATAGCGACATATCAATCGAGTGGAATGATCCCATCTGTGACCTTGCTTCTGCATCCATGCCATCGCTTGCCCTTACTTTATGTTTCGTTGACTTCAGGTTTGACTGGATCTTGGTGAATAATCACCTCGGCATCTTCAAAGGCGGCCTTGACCTTTATCCCTGTCGTATCGGCAATACTGTGGGCTTCATTCAAACTCAGATTGCCATCAAGCTCTAAATGGAATTGGATAAAAACGGTTTTGCCAGCCTGACGAGTACGCAAGTCATGCAGCCCTTGTACCCGTGGATCTTCCATTGCGATTTGCGTGATTTGCTGGCGAGTTTCTTCGTCTAACTCTCGGTCTAACAAGGCTTGAATTGAGCGATAACCTAAGCCAAAGGCTTGATGACCAATATAGAATGCAATCATTACTGCAAACAATCCGTCAGCCCACCACCAACCATATTGGGATAGGACGAGTGCTAGTAATACCGCACCATTAAGGAATAAATCTGATTTATAGTGCAGCGAATCAGCTTCAACCACAGTACTTTTTGTTGCCGCCAATGCGCGTTTCTGCAACATGACCAAGGCTAACGTGATCACAATCGCTATGACAGAAACCACCACACCTATGGTGGCATTTTCAACCGGAACAGGTGTTAATAACCGCTCGCCACCATAGAAAAGTAATAAAAATGCTGAGCCCATAATAAAGGCGGATTGCGCTAGAGACGCTAACGGCTCAGCCTTACCATGGCCATATCTGTGGTCATGATCCGGCGGCACAAGCGCGTAACGAATGGCAATAAAATTGATAATAGAAGTGAGAGCGTCGGCAAAGGAATCCGTCAAAGATGCCAACATACTGGCAGAGCCGGAATAAAGCCAAGCGAACAGCTTGATAAGAATAAGGATCAAAGCGGTAGCCACGGAAGCGCGGCTAGCCAGTTTGACCCAAAAATCGTATTGGGAAGTCTGAGTCATAAGGGATCTATCTTGGGAAGCTATGACCCTATTGTATATCAGCTAAGACGCTTAACCGCGAGGTTCTTTACCAGCTTGTGCTTCAAATCGCGCTTTAAACTTAGCTTGCTGCTCTGGTGTCAACAGATTGTAGATTTGATTATGCAGCTTCATACGTTCAATGGCTTGAGCTTGACGCTGTTCTTGCTGCGCGCTCATCAGTGCCTTGGCTTGCACTTCATCAAAATTAGGGGCCGTCATCAAGGCCTGCATTTCAGTGCGATGGGCCAAACGCTGCTCTTTCGTTGGGCGGCTATCGGCACGCGCGGCTTTCTGATCGGCAAACAGCTTTTTGATATCAGCTTTTTGGGCATCGGTTAAATCCAGCCCTTCAAACATACGATGCAAGCCACGCTTATCCATATGTCGGCCGCCATGTTCCATACGATCGCCCATCATGCGGTCGCCTTTGTGGAATTCAGAACGGGAGAAATCACAGCCACCGTCTGTCGGTTCGGCATTGACTGTTGTCGCTAAAACCGCAGAACTCGCTAGAATGGCAAACAGGCTCGCTTTCAAAGGTGATAATGTTTTCATAGTGTTAACCTCAGTGGTTCAACTTTAATATGGCAAATAAAAGATACAGTGACGACCCTTTTAAGCCGAGTCACTTTCGACCCTTCCAGTCTAAACCCCTATATGTAAGTGAGGACGTTGCCTGAGTAAATCACTGTAAAGTTGCATCAATTCAAAAGGTGGCCGACATTCTGTCATTGATGCGCCTTGAATTGAATCACCCTAGACGCTCTGAAACTCTTATCCTGAGGCTGCTTGGGTATAACAGATTCTCTATTCTTTACTTTGGCTTACATTGCTACACAGCAATTGACATCAAAACAGGTATACTCAGCCAAAGCGCTAAAAGTGCCAGTATTACATGGGCGCATAAGGCCATATTACAGAGATTAAGGAACAATATGAGTCGGATATTATTAATCGATGACGATCTGGGTTTATCTGAGCTGCTAGGGCAACTGCTCGAGTTAGAAGGGTTTCAGTTAACCTTGGCTTACGATGGTAAACAGGGTTTAGATCTGGCACTAAATGCGGATTACGATCTAATCTTACTCGATGTCATGCTACCTAAATTGAACGGTTTTGAAGTCCTGCGTGCACTGCGTCAGCACAAGCAAACGCCAGTATTAATGCTGACCGCTCGCGGCGATGAAATCGATCGCGTTGTTGGGCTTGAAATTGGCGCCGATGATTATCTGCCAAAGCCGTTTAATGACAGAGAGTTAATCGCCCGTATCCGCGCCATTATTCGTCGTTCGAACTTAACAACCCAAGAAATCCATGCCGCACCAGCCCAAGAGTTTGGCGATCTGCGCTTAGATCCATCGCGCCAAGAAGCTTACTGTAATGAGCAATTAATCATACTCACAGGCACAGAATTCACTCTGCTGCACACCCTTGCGCTGCACGCGGGAGAGTTGATGAATAAGGAAGAGTTGAACGAGAAAGTACTCGGCAAAAAACTCATGCCCTTCGATCGCAGCTTAGACATGCATTTATCGAATCTACGTAAAAAACTCCCCGAGCGTAGCGATGGTCGGCCAAGGGTGAAAACCATCCGTGGCAAAGGTTATATTTGGCTCCCTTAATGGCGGTATCGACTGTGCCTAATCGTTTATTTATCAAATTATTGCTCGGATTCTGGCTTTGCAGCTCGCTGATCATTGCCTTGGTCGGTCTGTTGCCATTGCTGCAACAGAGTCACGATCGTGCGCCGCTGCCACCTCACCTTGAAAAAGTCCTATCGACTATAGCTAAGCGCATTCAAGAAAACCCCGCCTTACTGGAGTCCGATTTTCTTCGCCGCTGGGAAAGACATCGAGACATGGAAGGCAAACCTCTGCGGGTTTATCTCGTCAACAGCCAAGGCCAAGTGATCAACACCCACAGGGTGAGTCGCGGTGTGCGCAGCTTTATGCTGATGGCAGATGAAGAAAAACAACCGATTAGCCATCAATTTAAAGATGAGTTGGTGTTTGGCCCCTTTCAATTCAATCTGGGCGCCGAGACGTATTCACTCTACGGCCGGCTGCCGGATAACCATCCGCGGCCTTGGTTTTTCTTCTTCGCCGAAAATAAGTTATTAACTTTAAGCCTAGCAATTTTCCTGTCGGGACTATTATGTGGCCTGCTTGCTTGGCATCTAGGTAAGGCATTAAATTCACTTAAAAAAAGTGCCAATGCCCTCGCAGAGGGTGACTTAAGTCATCGTGTCGATAAGTCCACTACACAGCGTAAAGATGAAATAGGCCAATTAGCTAAGGCCTTCAATAGCATGGCCGACTCCATCGAATCTATGATGAACAATCAACAGAGATTGATGGGCGATATTTCCCATGAACTGCGTACCCCATTGACGCGACTGCAATTATCCCTCGCCCTCGCCCGTAAAAAAGGTCAACAGACCGCCGAAACGGAACGCATAGGTTATGAAACCGAGCAACTCGAAAAGCTTATCAGTGAATTGTTAGAACTCTCGCGGGTCAAGCTCAGCACTAACGAAACCAAAGTACATTTAGGCTTGGCAGAATCCCTGAGCCAAGTTTTAGACGATGCAGAATTTGAAGCAGAACAGCAAGGTAAAAGCATTACTATCGATATCGATGAAGAAATTGAGTTAGCGCATTTTCCTAAATCACTTTCCCGCGCGATTGAAAATCTGCTGCGTAATGCAATTCGCTATGCCGCAAGCGACATACAGTTACAGGCAAGTGCAACAGCTGATCAAGTAAAAATCACGATAAAAGACAATGGACCAGGCATAGATGCCGCCGAACTCGATGCCATTTTCAAACCCTTCTATCGCCCTGACTCTGCACGGCAAAGAGAAAGCGGTGGCTGGGGACTTGGGCTGGCAATCACTGAAGCGGCGATTACCGCCCACAAGGGTAAGATTAAAGCCGAGAACCGTATCCCAACCGGACTTGAAGTGACGATCACGCTGCCGAGGTAGCAGCTTGACCATGTAGCTGTAATAGCCAATCGGTAAATTTTTGTTTGGTGGGAATTCGCTTATCCGAATGTCCCATCAGCTGACCCATCGCATAGCTAAATTGATAATAGGTCTGCACATCGCCGCATTGTTTGCTGCCATCATCGCTGTTGATCATCGTACCGCGAATATAATTTTTGAGTAATTCATAACGATCAAACCCGGGGCGTTCACCAACGGATAAAATTATGTTTTTATTCCATTTTTTATATTGATCCAGCAAATCACTAAATCGATGACGATAAACCTCCGAGGCTTGCTGCAACAACTCTTGATTAGGCATTACGCGTTCTATCACGAAACGCTTATGGGCTAAAACATCATGTAAGCGCTGGCAATGATGAAACAGATAACACTCAAAAGGATCACTATATTGTTGCCGATCCTGCTTCGCCGAAATCAACCAATCCTGATATTGAGCACAAGCGACAGCGACCACTAGATCAGCCTCTGTTGTAAAATGATTATAGATGGTTCCTTTGGAAATTTGACTCGCAGCAACAAGATGAGAACGGTACAAATCAAAACTTTGATGCCCCCTAAGGCATCGCTGCGCAACCTCAACAAGATAATCCGTTCTTTGTTCCCAGCTACTCATAGCGACCCCGTCACATTTCAATAAACAAAAACATTGCAACCTCACAATCAAACGATAACAGGGTTTGTGACCAGTCGATATTGAGTAATACTGATACCACTATGAGCAAACTCAATACCCCATGTTAAAAATCGAATTACTCGAAAGTTTTATCGCTGTTGCAGAATGCGGCAATTTATCTAAAGCTGCCGATCAGATCTGTCGAACGCAATCGACATTAAGCTTGCAGATAAAAAAACTGGAAGAGAGTGTCGGACAGCCTCTATTGCTGCGCGACAATAAAGGCGTAACGCTCACCGATTCGGGTAAAACGCTACTTAACTACGCATACAAAATGATGCAGCTCAACTCCCAAGCGCTAGACGATCTTAAAGATTGCCAAAACCGAGAGATAATCCGCCTTGGGGTGCCGACCGATTATATTACGCGCTACCTCAGTAGCTGCTTATTGGAATTTATACGAGAGTTCACCTGTATAGAGTTGGTAATAGATACCGATGTCAGTGGTAATCTATTTAAACGCCTCCACCAAGGGGAATTTGACTTAATTGTAGCCACTCACTGGCTGCCACCTGCCCATGGTGAACTGCTGTTTGAGCGTAAGTTTCACTGGGTCGCAGCTAAAGCGGGCAATGCCCACAAGCGCGAAACGATTCCGATGGCACTGTACCCAGAAAATTGTCCTATACGTGCACAGGTATTTGCGAATCATCAGCTCACGATGCGGCCGATAAATGTATTGTTATCGACACCATCGCCACAGGCCTTATGTATGGCGGTAGAAAACGATCTCGCAATTGCGCCCATTGCCGAGTTTCGCATTGATAACAATATGCAGATCTTAGATCCTGTCGAGCACCACCTGCCTGTGCTACCAGTGTTTAACGAAGCCCTGTATCTCAATCCCAACACGCAAACTGACGCTACTCAGCAGTTAATCACACTAATCAAAGCCAACGTCGAAAATCTAGCAGAAGCCAACGACAACTAGCCCTTACGTAAGAGACGATGAAGTGCCGCTATCGGGCACTTCGGCTTACTTAAACGACTGTTGCGGAAGGCGTTGCATTTTATAGACAAAGCAATCTCATCCAGCAAGAGTGACAAAATACATTAGATGTGAGATTGGTATTAAAAATCAAAAAAACTCAACAGAACTTAAACAGTGTCGATAGTAAACTTGTCCACCACTGCCACTAACTTCTGATTGATTAATGATAACTTATGTGTCTCAGCACTACTCGCTGAGCCACTATCTTCTAGTGCTATGACCATGTCTCTTATCTCGGCCATGTTACGACTTATTTCCACAGATACCATACTTTGCTCTTCGGCCGCGGTGGCGATTTGCGTATTAAGATCGCTTACTGTTTCCACAGATTTAATCACCTCATCTAAATTCTGCGTTACACTATTGGTCCAGAGGCTGGTTTGTTCACAGGTACCTTTGGTTTGTTTCATGGTCGCCACTGTTTCATCAATACCTTGAAGCAATTTATCTAATGTTTGCTCGATTTCTGCCGTACTCGACTGGGTTCGACCCGCTAACGCCCTAACCTCATCAGCCACGACGGCAAAGCCTCGCCCCTGCTCTCCCGCCCGCGCAGCTTCAATGGCCGCATTAAGGGCTAATAGATTAGTTTGAGAGGCAATATCACCGATAACCTGCAACACTTTGGTAATTGTCACCGCGTCATCGGAAATGTTGGCAATACTCACTTCGGTAGCTTCAACATCATCAATCAAGCGCTCAACGGTCTCACGAGTATTGGATACGATCTGCTTGATGTCGTTAACTTGGATACTGGCTAAAGTCGCCACATGGGAGCCTTGTGAGGTATTGTTTGCCACATCATTTGCCGTAGCGCTCATCTCCTCGACGGCCGCCACTATCTGCTCAGTCTCTTGCACATGTTTCGTCAGCACCCGACTATTACCGTCCATCAGTTCTTGTAGCGCCCTAATACTTTGCCCTATTCCCTGCGAATTGGCGCAAAGCTCCTTGACGATTGCCTCAAGATTAGCAATAAACAGATTAATGCCAGAGGCTATATCACCGAGATCATCATGGCTATTTACCGGCAACCTCATGGTGAGGTCGGCCTGCCCTTGAGATAGTCCCAAGACAACCTGCTTTAGCTGTAAAATAGGTCGATAAAGACGATTCAAAATAAACAATACGAGTAAGCTACTAATCAACAGCATTATCCCAGAGTTAATCAGGGCTGAATTCAGTGCCTCATCGACCTTAGCAAAAGCAACCTCCTTATCGACATTAAGCACAAGAAACCACTTCTTTTTTCCCTGCAGTAGCGGAATTGCATGGCTGAATATAAGCAAGTCTTTGCCTGCATTGTGATAGTCGCCAGCATAGGTATCATGAGCCACCAGCTGCTCCAATTGTCCCCAGCCTTGTTGACTCATCAACTTACCCGCCTGCAAATGGGGCATATTTGACGCCAGCACTTTACCCGTCTCATCAACAATGGCGGCCGTTGCACCCGAAAAGTCGATCCCTTTAACCGTGTCATTGAGGATCTCTAAGCCAATATCACCGGACAACACACCATCGCCCACATTTGTCACTATTGAGATCACCGGATTGCCTGTCACCATATCGACATAGATATCGGTCAACACCGCTTTGCTATTGTTTCTAGCCAGTTGATACCAGCCTCTAGGCCTTGGATCGTATAAAGTGGGATCGGCAACACCGTCATGCCAAATATCATCATCAACCACACTGGCATAGGAGCTACCATTTTCGAAACCCCAAAATACGGAATACAGACGGCTGTTTTCTTTGACCAACTTAGCCACCATGGCATATTCGCCATTCACTCGGCTTTGTCTGTATTGATCAGCAAGTGCATTGATACTGTTGGCTTTGCTCATGAACCAGCTTTGTATGCTTTTTGCCTCGAAACGAGCAATCGTCTCGAGGTTGCCACGCACTTGCTCGACCGTGTTTGACTTAAGTGTTAAGTAAGAAAACAGGTTGGAAAAAGCCAAGCATAAAGAGACTAAAATGATCACCGATAGAGTGATAGTTTTTTTAAAGCCTATTGTATTCATTACAAATTTACTCTCGTCACTGAGGTATTAACCCAAATGGGGTCACTTTACCTGTGGAATCAATTCCAAGCTGTGCCCTCTACGACTAATTAACCTTCGCAATTTAAAATAAAGTAATAAAAACAACAGCTCAGTAGTCACAGTAAAGAACCCGCCGAATGAAATTGGTTGGTTAGAGCTGAAAATAAAAATGCCAACCTTAAAGTTGGCATTCTTATTACAAAGATAATTTGTGTTTAATCGGCTTAGAAGTAGTAGCCGAAATTAATGTTAACCCGCTTGTCCCAGCTATTACCCATTTCAGGTAGGCCCACATGACCATTGTCACGAGTCGAGGCATACATGTTTTTACCCACAATGAAATCGATCATGGTATAAGTTGGGCCTGCCGAAATCGCACAACCGGTGACGTTTTGATAACTAGTATCAAAGCCATCATCTGCTACATCAGGCGTCACCACACCGAAATCATTATAGAACTTAAGGCTGCCCCAATCGGTTGTCACTGTCTTAGCAAGATTCACACTATAGGCTTGCGCTTTCGATGCTATTTCGTATTGCCAGTTATAGGCTGCGACAGCAATTTTATTACTATCAACGGCATCGGCGGCATCATACTCATACTGCATAGCCTGTAACTGCAGATTCCAGCTGTTATAGCTAGCATCAAAATGGATGGCAACAGCGTAGCGATCACCATTGTTGCCTGTCTTGTTGTTATAAATCTGGCCATACTCAACAGAACCACCAAGGTTTGCACTGCCGCCTTCATAGGTCATCTCATACATTTGACGTAAGTTAAGCTGATTAGTCTCTTCGTTATTGTATTCAGTGCCGTTAACTACGCCACTATACAAGTCGGTTGAATAACGGTCGCTTCGACTCGCACCATATTCCGCGTTCTTAAAGAAAGCGATCTCGGTGCCCCAAGCACCATTTTTATGAACCCCTTTAACCCCTAGGTCATAGTCATCCTCGAAACCTAAGTAATAAGGCACACCAAACCAAAAGCTATTAGAGATAAAACCAGGATTACCGAAGGGCTTTTGCGTCACACCAAACTGCAGTTGCCACTCAGGATTCAAATCATAGAAGCCATAACCATAACGTAATGCCTGCCAACCATCGAAGAAACGGTATTCACTGGCTAAACCCCAGTTACCCAATTTACCATTAAATTTAATCGCGGCCATATCGAAAGTAAAATCGCCGCCTTTATCTTTTGAAGCTTGATCATAATCTTTATAAGCATAATTAACCCTAACGGTTCCCGACACATTAATGCCATCTTCTTTTTCTTGTGCTTGCACGACAGCGCTAGAGAAGAGTAAAAATGTCATAACAGACAACACAGATAATTTAAATAATTTCATATCATCACCAACTTATATTTCAATAAATAACGGCTAAATAACGCCTTAAATAATATTTAATAAACGCAAAAATTAAATAACCGATTACCACTTAATCTTGGTTAAATCGCATTGAATAACTTCATCTTTATTTGCTGGAGTTCCAGGATTTTTAGCCGATTCACATAATAAGGTCGTACCATAGTCATTACGTTTATCGTGGGCGTTGCTTCTAGCCCAAACAGAGACAATGGCACGTTCTTCTGGTTTAGCTTCACAGCTACCGTCAATGTCGAAGGCATGAATGGTGTTTTGATGGAAGTACATCAGCGGGTCTTGCAGATAACTACCAGCTAACCACATGGTATGCCCATTATGCTGCGCGGCATCAAATTGCACTCGACGCATCTTGTCATCTTCTTTAACAGTACGAACCAGTGGTGAGTCTTCGCGTACCGCGAAACTCTTGAACTCATTGGCACATGCTGGCACGCGCATGTTGTAGTAGATCTCTGAAATCGCGTGGTTATGATAGGGATAAAGCGTATCGACTGATTGCACAGTCATACCCACTTCGGCGCCGACCTTATCACCATTGATCTCATCGATACGGAGCAGTCCCCAATGGCCGAAGATCTCAGCGTAGGCATAACCACCACGAATGTTATTGAAGTTCTTATCGTTACGCTTACTCTCTTCGGCGTACATAGGGAACCAGCCCGCCGCAGCCCAAAGATTGGGCAGCGCGTTAGCACTGATGTCGTAAGGGAAAGCTGTTGGCATTTTTACTTCATCGCCCGTCACCATCTTGGCAAAGTTTGTAGTGAAGCTCTTACCGAGTTTCTGAACCTCTTTGTTAGTGACCTTAGTCTTGAAGAACTCTTCAAAAGTAGTGCGTTTAAAATGCTGCGCGACTGGTGAGTTTTTAGTTAACTCTCCACCAGGGTTATAGATCCAGTTAACCTCTTCACGGGCACCAAAGCACTGCTTTGCTTTATCCGGATTGTTGATCACCTGATAAATATTTTTCACCATCAACTTCATATCACGGCGATCCATAACGCACATCTTCTGACCACCTTGGGTCGAGTCGACCATGGCCTCATCTGAATTCAGACAATGACTGTTTTCGCCGTTAGTTAAGGCTACTGCATAGGCTTTTAGATAAGTTAGCGTCTCATCCCACAGCATATCCACATATTTTTGATCATCTTCAGAATATGTTGGAGAATCTCCAAGACATTTGAACTCGACATTATTTATATCATTAGCATCTAAAAAATCAGGTAATTCACTCGCTAAAGCACTATTAGCAATAAGGAGCGACATTGCAATAAAGGTCTTTTTCATTCATCTCACCACTGTAATTATTTTAGGTAGAATCGAATATGAGATGAATAATAAACTTGGAATCAGTTCCAAAAATATAAACAGCACAAAGTTGTAACGGATATATATACAAAAACAGCATTGATGTCACAAAAAATATAATTAAAAAAATCAAGAGTAAATATATAAAAAACCTCTTAGCGAAGCGGGAATGCTAAGAGGTGTAGTAAGCAAGATTAATTAACGATATAACATCATTGCAGGGATAATTACTTCATTAATTAATAGTAAACCCCATTCCTGAGGTGGAGGAGAAAATCGAAGATAGGCCCATTTCTCAATGGGCCTAGAGGTGGAGATTACTCTTGGTGCTTATCAAACTTAAACGTGTGGCAGTTGCTGCATAATGGCTTTTTAGCTTTATGCTCACCATGACACTCTTGGCAAGGTAAGTCTTTGCCATAGTGAAGGTTATTATGGGGATTCTGCCACTTATCCTCTTCACTACGAGCCGTTTTCTTGGCTAAATCGTCCACATCATGGCACTGTAAACAGGCTTGATCCGACGGGAACTGTTTGATGCCATTGTCGTGACATACCTTACAATCTTTGCCAATGACTTCTTTATGCCAAGGGCGTTGCTCAACGGCTTGAGCAGATAGACTCACCAAGCCGACTAAGACCAGCGCGAGTACAATATTTAGCATTTTCATTATTGATTCCTCTTATTTACTGGCCACTTAGGCTTGCATCATGCTACGGGCGGCAGTCATACCCATCACCATACATTCTGGAATTGAGCAGCTACCCAAACGGCTAACGCCGTGAATACCGCCGCAGACTTCGCCAGCAGCATACAAACCTGGGATAGGCTGACCCGTAAGGCTGTCTTTCACTTCCGCCTTAGTATTGACCTGCACACCACCTTGGCAGTAATGCACTTTTGGCCATAAACGAACTACGGTAAATGGTGCTTCAATATATTTATCCTTAGCTTTTGTCATGTTCTTGCTAAATTGCTTATCAACACCCGTTTTGACATAGCTGTTGTATTCTTCAATCTGCGCTTTTAATGACTCGAGTGGTACGCCAAAGTGTTTCGCTAATTCCTCAAGAGTGTCGAACTTCCAACCCACGTTATACTTAAGTACTTTGGCAGTATTAGGATGCTGCTTAGAGTCTTTAAAGCTCGTAATTAAAATGGGAGGAAGCGGTTCACCTTTAGCATCACGACATGCCAACTCAGCATCCGCACGCGTTTTCCGGTCCGCAATCTCATCCATAAAGCGTTTACCTGTCATACAGTTAATGGCAATTGAATGAGGAAAGTTAAAAATCGAATAATTAGATACATAGCCAAAGCCGCCTTCATCAGGCGAAGCCCATGGTCCAGATTGGATATGGGCAAGATGGACAGGTACAGCCCCTAAACGGAACATTTCCAACATGCCCTCACCGGTAGCGCCAGGCGCATTGGTACAACCTACTTCAGAGGTCAGTGTCGGATCTTGTGCCATACGCAAATCGATATTTTGAGCAAACCCTCCAGTCGCCATAATCACGCCACGTTTTGTGCGAATATTTAGCACTTTTCCAGGCTGATCCTCACCAAAATGATAGTTTTCACGCATTTTCACGCCGACAACATTACCCTTATCACCCAATAAAAAGCCTTCGAACTTAGCGCGATTATGGGTCTTTACACCCAATCGGCGGCACTCTTTTAAGAGTGGTTGCGTAATACCGGCACCACAACTCACGCTCGTTTGGTAAGTTCGAGCAACAGAATGACCACCTAATTGCTGCAAATATGGATGAAATTCAGCTCCAGCATCCAACGTCATTTGCAGCGCCTCTACGGCATGTGAAGCCACATGCCGTAATAAGCTCTCGTCAGCAATACCGCGGCCAGAGGCAATTTGATCCGCAACCATTTTTTCAACTGAATCTTCCACTCCTTCTTTTTTCTGCATTGGTGTGCCTGGGGCTGCGAATAAACCCCCATTGATTGCAGAATTACCACCGAAGTAAGACATTTTCTCGAAAATGTGTACATCTTTTGCGCCCTTGCGCGTCGCTTCAATTGCAGCCGCTAATCCAGCAAAACCTGAACCCACGATTAGAATTTCAATCTCTTTATCCCACTTAATACCGTCAGCTTTCTCAGAAACTGCCATCACAGGCGATACCATTGCTACGCCAGTAGCGGCACCTAAACCTTTGATAAAATTACGGCGTCCTAGCAGATTTGCGTTACTCATCTGTCATCACCCTTGTTGTTTTAATAGACATAAACATCATAACGATGGAATACATTCCAAAACGTGAGAACATCAAGACTTACTTCGACTACAAATAAACAACATGACGGAAACATTAACCAACTTCAGTTTTTTTTAGAAAAATGACTTAAGCAGAATTATGGAAATCATTCCAAATAGTGAGTTCACAACAGAATGAAAACTAAATTTAAATAAACCGGTGCTTTATGAATGAAATACGAAAATAGCAACACTAATGTGTTGCCATTTATTTGAAGTAGAGAGATTCGTTAAATCTAACTTTAACGAAATAGTATTAAATTACAGCTTAACTAATACACGCCCTGTGACTTGGCCTTGGATAATTTTATTCGCGAAATCAGGCACCTCTGCCAATGATATCTGCTGGCAAGCTTGCTGATAAAAATGTGCGGGTAGTGCTTTAATCACAGCTTCCCACGCCGATTTTCGCTTCTCAAATGGACAAGAAACAGAGTCGATTCCCAGTAAACTCACACCCCGTAAAATAAACGGCATAACGGTTGTGGGTAATGCAAAACCGCCCGCTAAACCACAGATAGCGGCGGCGCCACCGTATTGCATTTGCGCTAATGCTTTGGCGAGGATCTTGTTGCCAACGGTATCGACCACACCCGCCCAGCGCTGCACCTCAAGCGGCTTAGCATCTTGTTCAAGCTCACTGCGATCAATCACTTCTGCGGCACCAAGCTCCTTCAATAAAGGCGCATTCTGTTCAACTCGACCACTGCAGGCGACCACACGATAGCCAGCATTGGCGAACAAAGTCACCGCCACAGAACCCACACCACCACTGGCACCTGTGACAAGAATATCCCCACTTTGCGGTGTTATCCCAGCCTGTTGCAGCGCTTGCACGCACAACATCGCCGTAAGCCCAGCAGTGCCTATCATCATGGATTTAGCGGCATCACAACCTTGCGGCATGGGCACCAGCCAGTCGGCTTTAACTCGCGCTTTTTGCGCCATACCACCCCAGTGGTTTTCGCCCACGCCCCAGCCCGTCAAAATCACCTGATCGCCAACTTGGTATCTTGCATCCGTCGATTCGCGCACCACGCCCGCAAAATCGATGCCTGGTACCATAGGAAACTGACGAATGATTTTGCCAGCACCGGTCACAGCTAAACCATCTTTATAATTCAGCGAGGAATAGGCGACATCAACCAAGACTTCCCCTTCTGGCAAATCAGCTTCTGTAATTTGTGAAACTTGAGCAAACGTGCGTTTATCTTCTTGCGTCAGTAGTAAGGCATCAAACATAAATTGCTCTCCGAAGGCCATGAAAATCGTATTAAACGATATTCAAAAAGTTACCATAAAAGGCATAGACGCTATTAACAAGCAGACTTATGGCTAATAGTAAACGCTGAGATCTAAACAGATTAAAGAGAATGACCCAGAGTGATCGAGCGCAAAAGATGGCAAAAAATGATGTCTTTATGGCTTCAAACTCGCCTGCTGCAAAGCGCCACTTTGACCCCAGTAGCGGGCAAACTCAACCAAAGTCATTCCGGCATTATTCGTTAGGTTCGCATCACATTCTTTCGCGTATAGCCGCTTTACGATATTGAATTCGGCCTTAATCACAGCGCCCATGATTGCCGTATTACCACGCTTATCTTGCAAACAAGCATTAGCACCATGCTCAAGTAATACATCTGTTGCTGCCTCTTGGCCGTTATAAGCCGCCACCATTAGCGCGGTATAGGATTGACTATTTCTCTGGTCAATAGGGAAGCCCGCATCGAGAAAATGCTCAAGCACTGTGATATCGCCAGTACGCGCGGCAGCAAAAAAGTAGTCCACCAGCAATTGCACTTGTGCAGCATCGGGCTCGTCCGCTTGGCTGACAGTTGCGGATGCCTGAGCCGAACCTGCGCCCATCACGACCGACATACTCAGTGCCGCAATCATCAATAATAAGATCGTAATATTGTGTTTCATCAATAACTCCCGCGCAGCAAAAATAGAGATTTAAACAATAAGAGGTGACGAAATGCCCGCAAGACGCCCTCTTAAACTGGGCAGAAAAGAGCTTGATTACGCCTTGCGGGACTTACTGGGTTTGAGCGGTTTAACGCGAATCTGCACCAAATCGCTCTAAAATGATGCGTTAAATTGAACGCTGTTTAACGTCGGCCAAATCACCTTTTACGGCCTTGGTTAAGCGCTCACCAAACTCTGGGTCTGCACGATAAAAGTGACTCAGCATTTGATGTTTCACCTTAGCATCGTTCACTTTGCCTAAGTCACCGGCCAAGTTAGTGATCAAATCGGCTCTATCTTGCTTACTCAAGCTGCGGTAAAAAACGCCCGCTTGGCTAAAGTTATCCTGCTTGCTAATAGCCGTTTGTTGCACTGTGCCACTGAGCGCAGTCGTTACCGCACGATAACGATTATCTTCGGCCAAGGCTAAATGTACGCTCGGTTGATAATTCACCTCGGACTGGGTATGCCCCATATTGCCCGCGCCTTCTTGGTTGTGGTTTGCCACCGCCACTAAGGGTTTATTAATCGGCAATTGCGACAAATTCGCGCCGAGTCGATACAGTTGAGTATCGGCGTAGGAGAACATACGACCTTGCAATAATCTGTCTTCCGAAGGCTCAATCCCAGGGATCAAATTCGATGGCGCAAATGCCGCTTGCTCAGTTTCTTGGAAGAAGTTTGCTGGCATGCGATTAAGCGTCATAGTGCCCACTTTTTGTTCTGGCACATCTAGCCACACCTTAGTGGCGTCTAACGGGTTGTAATCAAACTTATTAAGCTCAGTCGGGTCGAGTAATTGAACGTACAGATCCCACTTAGGATAGTTACCCTTGTTGATCTCACTATAAAGATCATCAGTTAAATGGTTAAAGTTTTGCCCTTGGACTTTAACCACTTCATCGGGACGTAAGCCTTTAACACCTTGCAGACTCTTCCAGTTAAATTTCACGTATTTAACTTGGTTATCTCGATTCACAAATTTGTACGCATGCACACCGAAACCGTCCATTTCACGATAACTGGCAGGTACACCTAAGTTACTGTAAACCTGAGTCAACATATGGGTTGAACCCGCTTCGTGACTGAAAAAATCGAAGAAACGATTCGGATCTTGCATATTGGTCACTGGCGATGGTTTGAGTGAATGCACCATGTCAGGAAACTTGATCGCATCGCGAATGAAGAATACGGGTAAGTTATTACCCACTAAGTCCCAGTTACCTTGGTCCGAATAAAATTTGGTCGCAAACCCTCGGGGATCACGCAGCGTTTCTGGCGAACCTTTCGAGTGGATCACGGTAGAAAAGCGCACAAATACGGGCGTCACTTTACCTTTTTGTGCAAAGGGTGCCGCTTGGGTTAGGTTACTAAAATCGCCACTCGATACAAACTCACCATGTACACCAGTGCCTCTGGCGTGGACGACACGCTCAGGAATACGTTCACGGGCAAAGCGTTGTAGCTTCTGGATAAGCTGTACATCTTGCAATAACACGCTGCCATTACTGCCCGCGGTGGTCGAGTTTTGGTTATCACCCACAGGTGCACCATTGTCACGTGTCAGGGTATTTGTTGGTAAAGTTTGAGCCTGTACATTCAATGTCAGACCCATAGAAATAATTAAAAGGCTTTTAGTAAGATGCATAACAGTTCCTCTTCTATGCATAACGCCAAGCTCTTTTCTGCCTGCCCGCAGTATAGTTCTGAATTTGTAATTAGAAGGAGCGATCTTTATCGATTATATGAATCAATAAAACCTATTAGACATAAATTGGTAACAACAAAAAGTCCCATTGTCAGATACTGAAGCTAGAGATTGTGGACTAAAACCTCTCGGTTTTAGTCTATTGCGAAGTGGATAAACGTGGGGTGATTAAGAGATATTTAGCAATTGATTGAGCTTCACAACAAGAGCCGTAAGCTAGCATTAATCCTTAATCCCCATCTGTTTTAATCGCCGGTACAAGGCATTACGGCTGATCCCTAAACGCTTAGCGCATTGGCTCACATTGCCATTAC
Source organism: Shewanella sp. SP1S1-7 (assembly GCF_031932105.1). Taxonomy (NCBI): domain Bacteria; kingdom Pseudomonadati; phylum Pseudomonadota; class Gammaproteobacteria; order Alteromonadales; family Shewanellaceae; genus Shewanella; species Shewanella sp. SP1S1-7. The sequence goes on along the minus strand of NZ_JAUOEU010000026.1, from coordinate 13,341 downwards.
AGGCTTGGTATGCCTGCAGCACATTGCTATAAATCGCCTCATTTAGGGAATCCGATTGAACCTTTGTGACATTCGGCTCCACAGCGAACTTACCACTTTGCAGGGGTGATGCAGAAGGTTGACCACTTACCTCTTTAAATTCTTCACATAAAGATGCAGCTTGTAACAGGTCTCCTTTTAACAGCTCGCATGTGAGTTTGGCCGCCAGATAATCGGGTAAATGTTGCCAATTGAGGGTATTGTCCCCTTCTGCCATCAAGCAAGCGACTTGCATGAGGTTATCCAGCTCACGCAAATTCCCCGGCCAGTCGTATTGCATCATTTTCCCTAACAGTTCTGGGCAGATATCCTGCGCGGCGATACGATGTTTACGATGCAATTTATGGATAATACGCTCGATATCCTGCCGCTCACGCAGCGCAGGTAAACGTACTTGCAGACCATTCAATCGATAGAATAAATCCTGCCGAAACAGCCCTTGAGTCACCTGTTGTTCTAAATCCATATGGGTTGCGGCAATGATTTGGATATCGACTTTAAAGCTTTGATTACTGCCAACGGGTACCACTTCGCGCTCTTGCAATACCCTGAGTAAACGACTCTGGGCCGCCAGCGGCATTTCACCAATCTCATCTAAAAACAAAAAGCCGCCGTGGGCTTGGCGAATTTTACCGATAAATCCAGTGCGGTTTGCCCCAGTAAAAGCGCCAGCCTGATAACCAAAAAGTTCAGATTCGACTAATTCAGCGGGCAATGCGGCGCAGTTCACTGCCACTAAGGGCTCGGTGCGACGTGCACTCTGGGCATGGAGCTTTTTAACAAACTGCTCTTTACCTACGCCCGTTTCTCCGAGCACTAGCAGCGGAATTTGCTTGGTGATCACCTTATTGGCATGTTGCCAAGCGCGCTCAAGTTGAGGATCGCGAAACCGAACCCCCAATTGATTGAGCGATTTATTGCTAATCGCAACTCGACCCTTAGCGCTGGGAATGTTTAAGGGCTGAGTCTGTAGATGCAAGTCTAAATGCTGATTAAAACCACCCGCACGGCTCCAATTATCGCCTAAGTACTGCTCAACGCTATCACCCACCTTGGCTTGATTAAGCAATTGTTTCGCCATGGGATTACAACCCACAATGCGGCCATCGCTGTCGGCAATCACTATGCCCTGCCAACCCGAATTCAGTAAATTTGGCTGCGCCGCTAAATCGATTCGATAATGGCTATCGGGCAGATGACACAAAAGTGCGGTTTCGACCTGCTGCGCCAAGCTCGACACTAACATCAGCGTCTGCTGAGTGTGTCTTTGCTGCTCGCTGGTGATATCTATCACCCCGAGCATCTCACCTTGGGGGGAAAATATCGGGCAGGCGGTGCAACTCATAAAACGATTCTGGCGAATAAAATGCTGCTCACCCACCACAGATACGGCTTGTTTGGCGGTGAGTGCCGTCCCTATTGCATTGGTGCCTTTGTGCTGCTCGAGCCAATTCACCCCGATATCCAAAGCCACGTCCGCCAGTTTTGTGGAGTAACGACTCACGCCCCAGTGCCTAAGCACATAACCATCGGCATCGGAGAGCAAGAGTCGGCTATTAGAATGCGCCATCAACTGATTGAACAAGGGCAAAGCATGGGATTGCACTAATGCAATGAGCATTTGATATTGCTCATGTTTCTGCTTTAGTTCGCTGGCATCGAGCCTAAGCTCTTGGGGTAACTGAAATTCTGACAAGCCAGCGCCAATGCTGCGCTGCCACGAATCGGCCAACCACGCCTGTGTCGATGGTAAATGCGGTTTAACTGTCATAGCCGTGCCCCCCGAGCTGTGTTCCGTTTCAGCACACTTGAGTGTGCCGTTCGATGACAAAGTGACCACAGGACACACCTCACTCCCTGAGTGCCCATACTGTTTCAAATCTGCAAAATTAGCTTTTCATCATACTGTTAGCGCAACAAGTGTACAACTCTTGCCAGTTTGGCACCCTCCTTGCGATGCACCTTAGGTATGCAAGTCTCAAGTGTTACGTTAGAGAACACTAAGCTAATCAACAAGAAGGAATGATTCTATGATTTATGCTCAACCCGGAACCGCAGGCGCAATCGTTAACTTCAAAGAAAAATACGCCAACTTCATCGGCGGTAAATGGGTCGCCCCAGTCAATGGCAAATACTTCGACAATCGCTCACCCGTGAATGGCCAAAACTTTTGCCAAATCCCGCGATCCGATGCGCAAGATATTGAATTAGCGTTAGATGCAGCCCACGCAGCCAAAGAAGCATGGGGTAAAACTTCAGTCACCGAACGCTCAAACCTGTTACTGCGCATTGCCGATCGGGTCGAACAAAACCTCGAATATTTAGCCGTCGCCGAAACCTGGGAAAACGGTAAAGCAGTGCGTGAAACCTTAAACGCCGACTTACCCTTATTCGTCGATCACTTCCGCTACTTTGCCGGTTGTATCCGCGCACAGGAAGGCTGCGCCGCCGATATCGACGGCAACACAGTCAGCTATCACTTCCCAGAACCGCTGGGCGTGGTCGGCCAGATCATTCCTTGGAACTTCCCACTCTTGATGGCGGCATGGAAAATCGCCCCAGCGCTAGCGGCGGGTAACTGTGTGGTACTCAAGCCTGCGGAGCAGACGCCAGTCTCGATTCTGGTATTACTCGAGCTGATTGAAGACCTATTACCCGCGGGTATTCTTAACGTAGTCAACGGCTTTGGCGCAGAGGCGGGACAAGCTCTGGCCACCAGCAAACGCATTGCTAAGCTTGCGTTTACGGGCTCCACCGAAATTGGTTATCACATTTTAAAATGCGCCGCCGAATCCTTAATTCCATCGACCGTTGAGCTTGGCGGTAAGTCGCCTAACGTGTTTTTTGCCGATGTGATGGACCATGAAGACGAATATTTAAATAAAGCCGTCGAAGGTATGTTACTCGCCTTCTTTAACCAAGGAGAAGTCTGTACTTGCCCATCACGGGTGCTAGTCCAAGAGTCGATTTTCGATCGCTTTATCGAAAAAGTGCTCGCCCGCGCGCAAACCATTAAGCAAGGCGATCCCTTAGATACCGACACTCAAGTAGGTGCTCAAGCCTCTAAAGAACAGTTCGATAAAATCTTAAGCTACTTAGCCATAGGTAAGGCTGAAGGTGCAGAAGTGCTACTGGGCGGCACACTTTGCCAACTCGATGGCGGCCAAAGCGAAGGTTATTACATCAGCCCGACGATTATGAAAGGCCACAATAAGATGCGTATCTTCCAAGAGGAGATCTTCGGCCCTGTGATTTCGGTCACCACCTTCAAAGATGAAGCCGAAGCCTTAGCGATCGCGAACGATACTGAGTACGGCTTAGGCGCTGGTGTGTGGACGCGAGACATGAACACGGCTCAACGTATGGGACGCGGCATTCAAGCGGGCCGCGTGTGGATTAACTGTTACCATGCCTATCCTGCCCATGCTGCTTTTGGTGGTTACAAAAAATCCGGTATTGGCCGCGAAACCCATAAGATGATGCTCAACCATTATCAAAATACCAAGAATCTCTTGGTAAGTTACGATGTGAATCCACTGGGTTTCTTCTAAGAAGCTTTGTGAAGAATGGTTTTATCTAAGAGGCTTGCTATAAAGGACATCTCTAACCAGCTACAGCAGTTGTTCTTAGCGGTTGCAGCTAAGCGTTGTTGAAGATGGTGCATTCGCAGTGATTGCTGTGTAAAAATCACATAAATAAGAAAGGGCGATTCGCCCTTTCTTTGTTTCTGCCTCATATATTAATAAATCAAATTTCTACACAAAAAATACTTACAAAAACATACCGCCAGAAGCTTCGATACGCTGGGCATTAATCCAAGCGGCCGCAGGCGATAACAAGGCACTAATCGCGCCGCCGATATCGTCCGGCAAGCCCACACGTCCTAACGCAGTTTGCTGCGCTAAAAACTGGTTCATCTGTTCATTATCCCGTACAGCACCGCCGCCAAAATCTGTTTCAATCGCCCCAGGGGCAAGCACATTGACCCGAATACCCCGTGGGCCTAACTCCTTCGCCCAATACTTAGTCATAGTTTCGACCGCGCCCTTCATAGTGGCATACGCGCCAAATCCAGGAATCGCAAAACGCGTCAAGCCGGTGGAAATATTGACAATGCTTGCCCCATCCATCAGCTGCGGCAATAAGGTTTGAGTCAAAAAGAACGGTCCTTTGACGTGGATGTTCATCAAGGTATTGAACTGTTCGATACTGGTTTCCGCCATAGGCACATGAATCCCGATACCAGCATTGTTAATCAAATAGTTAAACGACTCCCGCTGCCAAGTATGATCTAATACAGTGCTCACTTGGGTGGCAAACTCGGCAAATGAGCCGCTATCGCTCACATCCAGCGGCAGTGCTACCGCTTTGCGTCCCAGCCATTCAATCTCGGCGACCACTTCAGCAGCCGCTGCAGCATTCGTTTGATAGGTCAGGATAATATCTATCCCCTGCGCCGCTAATTTCAGGGCAGTGTTTTTACCTAAACCGCGGCTAGCGCCAGTGATAACTGCAATTGGAGTCGTGTTCATGGTCAGTCCTTATAATCGTCGCTGGAAGTGAAACCTAAGCCTTGAGGCCTAACACAGCTTATTACTTGCAATTAACGAGATAAACACACTATAAATGCTAAGACTGTTAGCCAATAAAGGACAATCGCCGTGCAAGATCGACTGCAAGCCATGCAAATTTTTATGCGGGTCGCTGAATTACAAAGCTTTACCCAAGCGAGCGTCAGCTTAGGTCTATCGAAAACCCATGTGTCGAATGTGGTGGCGCAGTTCGAAACATTTCTAGGCGCGCGCTTGTTGCAACGCACCACGCGGACGGTACGCTTAACCCAAGATGGCCAGAGTTGTTATGAGCGCTGTAAAAGTTTACTGGCGGAATTTCAAGAATTAGAAAGCCTGTTCCAACTGCAAGCCGAGCAAGTATCTGGGCGGCTCAGAGTCGATATGTCGACAGGCATTGCCCGCAACTTAGTGCTCCCTAAACTGGCTGAGTTTATTGAGCAATATCCGCATATCGAGCTTGAACTGAGCAGCACAGATCGTAAGGTGGATGTCATTGCTGAAGGGTTCGACTGTGTGATTAGGGTAGGCAGTGTGCAGCAAGAAGGATTAATAGCGAAAAAGCTGGGGCGTTTTAAGATGCTGAACTGTGTCAGCCCAGCTTATATTGCCCAATACGGTAAACCCGAAAGCCTTGAAGATTTGACCCAACAAAACCACAAACTCGTCCACTACGTAAGCCAATTAGGTGGCACTGACTCAGGCTTTGAATATCAAGAACCCCACACTCATCAAGGGAACCTTACTATCCAACTGCCTAAATTGATTACGGTAAATAATGCCGATGCCTATAGCTCAGCCTGCTTGGCGGGGCTGGGGATAATTCAAGTTCCCAGCATAGGGGTGGCTAAATATTTACACACTGGAGAGTTGGTCGAGATCCTGCCAAATTACCCTGCGCCGCCCATGCCTGTAAGCTTGCTGTATCCCCACAGGCGGCATTTATCTAAACGCCTGCAAGTCTTTATGGCGTGGTTAAATCAGCAGATGACGCCGTTTTTAGTCCCACATTAGAGACTTTTCGATGGCCGCTAAACGCTGAGCCAATTCGGCCATAGCGGCGGCCGTTTGCGGATCGCTTTGGGGATCAACAACTTCAATCAGCTTAAGTTTCGGCCGCGCCGTTAACCAAGAGCTGCCCGCAGTAATGACTAAATCCAGCACAAACTGACCGTAATAGTGCAGTCGCAAGCGGTTATCGGCTATGGGCCAGTGTGAGTGCAGTAAAAATGAATCATACATTTGCGCCAAAGAGGTTGTCGCAATGAGCTTAAACGCTTCATCAAGCAGGCTAAACTCGGTTGATTCTTCGAAGGGACAATCAAAAGAAGTAATGACCAAATACCCTAAGGTTTTATTGGGTAAAACGCAGCGATATTGGCCTTCAATCACTAAGCCTGCAATAAAGGCATGAGTATGTTGGCCATTGAAATACAAAGGCATTTGCAGTGGATTAAGCTCAAGTCCATTAGTACGTGCTGTTAGCAGTGAAAACCCCGTTATCGGTTGCATCCTTTACCCCACTTATCTCGCCTATCCGCGAACACACATGTCGCGTGGCTCTTGCGGATTCAAATCACTAGGGCTGGCGGCTTTTCCAATAACAACCCAATAAGATCAAGTAACCGACAAAATATGCCACGAGATCGAGTGGATCAAAATGGCTACCTATCACTATCCGCGCTAAGCGATTTCCGCCCAAGCCAAGCTTGTCGACTAAACCCCAATACTGGCCAAACTCGATAGCAAAGGCAAACAGCAATACCGCAAACGCCAGCCAAGGAGTTTGAAATAAGCGCTTAATGCCATCGCCGGTGTTTTTTGCTGCGGTATTTTCTACCGGATGGGTGACAGGAACGACAACGCGCGCCATGCAAAACAGCAAGATCACCACCAATACATCGCCCACAAAACCACGGATAAAACCCGCAGGCGCATATAAAGCGATTAAGACTTCAGTCAAAAATAATAAAACGGCATAAATAAAAAAGGATTTACGACTCGGATTGCGGCTGATGAAAGCGCGAATAACGGCGGTAGACATAGATAAGTTAGTCCCTTCACTCGGTTGAGGTGGCAGAATTTACCGTAATACCAAGAGGTTAACAAGTGAGCTTTCGTTAACATTTAAGGCTCGTCACCCAGGCAAGCGTGTCACTCAACCCCATCAACTCACTGAATGTTCGCGCCTCAAAATTTAAGCGAGGTTTAAGTTTGGGTTAAGTAGCCTACACCTAAACCCACTTAGGAGCGTCACACCATGTCATCAAACACACTGCAAACCATCAAAGTCTGGGACCTGTTGATCCGCATATTCCATTGGTCACTCGTCGGTTTTTTTGCCTTAGCCTACCTCACTGAAGGCGAAGACGAGTGGATGACCATCCACAGTTACGCAGGTTACAGCATCTTAATTTTACTGGTGTTTCGTCTGCTGTGGGGCGTGATTGGTACCCACAATGCGCGCTTTAGCAACTTTATCACTCGCCCTAAAGAAGTGCTGGTGTACCTCAAAGGGCTCATCACAGGCAAAGCCAAAGACTACATAGGCCATAACCCCGCTGGAGCAATGATGATAGTGGCCTTGATTGCCAGCATCGCCATCACGGGATTCTCAGGCATGGCTCTATACGCCACCGACGGACACGGCCCATTAGCCACGAGCTTTTTCGCCACTTGGCCCGAAGGCGCCATAAAAGAAGTCCATGAATTCTTTGCCAACTTCACCGTGTTCCTTGTGGTCATCCATGTTGGCGGCGTCATCGTCAGCAGCCTGCTACACAAAGAAAACTTAGTCAGAGCCATGGTCACGGGCAAGAAACAACGCCCAGTGGAACAAAAAGATTAATCCATTAGCCATTTTGCTTAGCAACAAGACATCCAGCCCAAAAGGAATGCCCTATGAACAGATTAACCAGATACACGAATAAAAGTCGCCTTGCTATCGTCGCGATTTCAACCTTGCTGCTAACTAGCCTTAGCGTTAGCGCCGCTAACAGTAAAGTGCAAAGCCTGCCACTGAGCGCCGAGCGTATTGGCACACAACTGCAACGCTATCAAGCCCAAGGTGCTGGACCTTTTAGCGCCGCCGCGGGACAAAAGCTTTGGCTACAGGACATGGACGGGCGCAGCTGCGCCAGTTGCCATACCGCCAAAGTCACCGACATGGGGATGCACCAAAATACCCGTAAACCCATTGACCCTATGGCGCCGTCGATTACCGCAGATCGGTTAACCGACTCAGCCAAAATTGAGAAATGGTTTACCCGTAACTGTAACTGGACCTTTAAACGCGACTGCACGCCGCAGGAAAAAGGCGATGCCTTACTCTGGTTAAGCCAGCAATAACTGCAATTTTTCAATCAATTAAATTCACTGCCTTCAATTCAAGGTAACGGCACAAAAAGGAAGATGTCATGACTAAACAAGCGCACCCTATTAGCTGGTTCTTAGGTTCATCACTCACAGCCGCGGCATTAGCCATTGGCGTTATCGGTGTCAGCCTAACCTTAACCGGCACAGGCTATGCGGACGATGGCCGCGGGCTTAGCCGCGCCATTCCACAAAATGCGGAATATACGGCAGAATGTGGCAGCTGCCACATGGCTTATCCCGCGAACTTACTCCCCGCCGACAAATGGCGCGCCATTACCACCAATCTTGAGAATCACTTTGGTGACAACGCCAGCCTAGATCCTCAAGTCACTGCTAGGATTGAGGAATATCTGGTTCAACATGCGGCACAAAATGGTAAGGTGATGAAAAACAGCACGCCACTGCTTGCGGGCGCTGGGCCGCAGAAGATCACAGAACAGGCATTTTTTATTCGCAAACACGATGAGATCCCAAGGCGTATGGTGCAAGATAACCCCAAAGTCGGCTCATTCAGTCAATGCAGCAATTGTCACAACCTCGCAGAGAAGGGCATATTCGATGAAGATACCGTTAATATTCCTGGCTTTGGCCGTTGGGATGATTAGCAGTCCAAGCTGCAATGCCCACGACGATGATCTTTCAAACAAGGTGGTCGAGTGGGTTAAGGAGGGCAAGGTTTTGCCCTTCGACACCATAATGCAACGCTATGAATCACGGCTAAAGGGACGGTTGCTCGATCTCGAAGTCGAGCAAAAACATGGAAGGATCATCTACGAGCTCGAAATCCTCCGTGACGATGGCATAGTGTATGAAATCAAGATTGACGCCAAAACCGGCGAGTGGCTAAAGGAAAAGGTCGACTGATGCGTTTGTTATTGATTGAAGATGATACTGATCTGGTCGCGCGCCTCATCCCCGCCCTTAACAAGGCGGGTTATACCGTCGAGCACGCCGATAACGGTATCGACGGTGCCTTTTTAGGCGAAGAAGAAAACTTCGAAGCCGTGATCCTCGATCTCGGTTTACCCGGCAAACCCGGTTTACACGTCCTCGGCCAATGGCGACAAAAAGGCTTAGCCATGCCAGTGCTGATCCTCACCGCTCGCGATGCGTGGCACGAGCGGGTCGATGGCCTCAAGGCGGGTGCCGATGATTACCTTGGCAAGCCTTTTCATATTGAAGAACTACTCGCAAGGCTCGAAGTGTTGATCCGCCGCCACTTTGGCCGCGCCGACAATGTGTTGCAACATGCGGGCGTTTCCCTCGATGTCGACAAACAAGCCGTCACCAATGTCGACGGTGAAGTGATAGAGCTGACTAAGATTGAATATCGCCTACTGCATTATTTAATGGTCAATCCCAGCAAAATCGTCTCTAAGTCAGAGCTCAGTGAACGCATTTACGAAGAAGATCAAATCAAGGACAGCAATGTCATCGAAGTGTACGTCAACCGCCTGCGCCAACGCTTAGGCAAGGATTATATCGAAACCCGCCGCGGCCAAGGTTATCGACTCAAGGAGTAAAAGGCGTGTATTCACTCAAGGGTTATCTGACGCGCAATCTGCTGATCACGCTCACCTTTGCCATGGTGCTGTTACTGTATTTTCTGTACCAAGGTATCCAAATATTGACCCAAGATTTTGTTGCCTCGCGATTGCAACACGATGCCGACAGCCTGATCTCCGCCCTGAATAACAATCCCGATGGCACCTGGGCGCTCACCACCGACCGCTTGCCCAATGTGTACCACAGGGTTAATTCTGGGCATTATTTTGCGATTCAAATCGGCGAGCAAACCCTGCGCTCACGCTCCCTATTCGACCATAACGTGAACATGCCAAAACTGGCCGCAGGTGAGCACCACCAAGCCACAGAGTTTATTGGTAAAGAACATTGGCTGATGTTCAGTCAGGCCGTAATCAAAGATGATCAATTAGTTACCCTGTGGGTGACAGAAGACATCAGCGAGCTTGAACAAACTCAAATACACTTTTTAGCCTTTGCCAGCGCGGCGGTGTTACTCACGATTGTTATTCTATTACTAGCGCAGTATCAGCTACTGAAACGCGGCTTTAAACCCTTAGAGCAGATGCCTGAAGCCATACGGCAGATGCGCACCCAAGGGCAAGAAATCAATCCAGACCAAATGCCGAGCGAAATCATCCCGCTGATTGAGGAGATAGATCGTTTAGTCAATCAATTGGGCCAGCGAGTGCAACGCTCCCGTAATGCCTTGGGTAACTTAGCCCACGAAATGAAACGTCCGCTACAAGGGCTGCAGTCCTACCTAGAAAGCCTTCCACCGGAACAGAGGAATGAGGGCAGCAAGGTGCTCGCAAACCTGCACCACATCATTGAGAGAGAGCTTAAGCGCACTAAGATAGTCGGCATGTCCACTCCGGGGCGTTATACCGTGCTCGATGACGATCTCGCGCCGCTGATTCAAGTGATGCAGCGTATCTACCCAGACCGCATTATTCATAGTCATTACGCGAGTGGCTTAGTGATGCCATTTGACCGCGATGACTTACTCGAACTCTTAGGCAATTTACTGGATAACGCCTGCAAACATAGCCGCAAGAACATTGAGATCCGTATAGTGCATCAAACGGCTGCCACCGCAGGTTATGGGATCATAGTGAGTGATGATGGCGAAGGCGTCTCCGATGCCGCATTGTCGATTATCATCGAGCGCGGCATTCGGTTAGATGAAAGTATCCAAGGCCATGGCTTAGGACTATCTATCTGCAAAGATATCGTTGACAGTTATCAGGGCGAACTTAGCTTTAGCCACGCGAAACAAGGTGGACTCGAAGCCAGCGTATTTCTGCCGATCCCAAGTTAAGCGGTATACTCAGCCAAACCGTGCTTAATTAATCCTGCCGCCACATCATTCAGACCAGCGAACAGACTTAAGTATTCGCGCCATAATGTCGCACCATTAAGCCCTTTGCATAACACACGTCAGAGATTTATATGAAAGTTATCGACCTAAAATCGGCCCCGCAGCATATTCCACTGCTAGCACAATGGCATCATCAAGAATGGGCACATTTAAGTTCCGCGGACGCCACAGTCACCACACTCATTGAGCAGATGAGCGAGTACCTCTCTGACGCCGCTATTCCTAAGATGTTTATCTGTGAAGAAGCTAACCAAGTCATGGGCTCCTCCTCATTAACCGCAGCAGATATGGATACCCGAACCGACTTAAGCCCTTGGCTGGCGAATGTGTATGTTAATGCACATTATCGAAATAAAGGATTAGGGAAATTACTAGTCAATGCCGTCGTTGATTATGCCAAAACACTCGGATTACAAAAAATCTATTTGTTTACCGCAGACAAAGCAGACTTTTATCAGACACTTGGTTGGTCAAAGATTTCACGGGAAGATTATATGGGCGAGATGGTCACGATAATGGAATATGAATTTAAGAAGTGAATGTTTAAGGAGAGTGAGCAAGCCCCACGACGGGCGTCGTGAAGCTGTACATGCTGGCTAAATATCTAGATGTGATATCCAATACTTAGCGACAAGCCAATGGCTTTAGTCAATTTCTATATCCACGCCGAAACGATTGGATAGTTGGCGTTGCTCGTGCAGAATTTCAATTCGGCGGCGAGTGTCTTGGGTCAACTTGTCTTTGAGGCGCAAACCACTAGTAATAGCGGCTTTTTTTGCTTTCTTGCTCTTAGTTGTCGTTGCATCCGTTGGACTCTCGACGGCTTGAGATTCGATAGACATAGCTAACTCCTTTAATTAGAACCTTAAATAGGCTCTTCCAGTAAATCCCTGCTCAAAACGAACAAACAGGTCATCTTTATAATGAGTCAATTCGCCATTCACTATTTAAGTAATAGATAATTTGGCGACTCATAAACTTACGGCCCATATCATTTACCTAAGCCAACAAAATTAAATTACATGCTAACAGGATAAAAATAATCGAGACGTAAGGTCGAAATGAAAAACTGAGTATTGATTGACTTCATCGGCGTAACAGAACCCTAACGAGCCCTAAATTTCCAGCGACAAAGCGGCATAACATAGGTAGAGAAAGAACAGGTGGTAATGCAGAAAGGTTGGTAAGCTCAAGCGGCAAAGCGCTGCTGCGCAACAATTAGGCTGCGCAACAGTACTACATCTAGCCTAGATTTACGACTTATATGGCATAGCGCCAAGGTAATCTTTCTTGCCAATTTCAACACCGTTGTGGCGCAAAATCGCGTAGGCTGTTGTTACATGGAAGTAAATGTTCGGAATCGCATGCTCAATAGCAAACTCATAACCCGTCAGATATTTTCCTTCCCAACGTGGTTGTGAGACATGGATCGTAGCCGCATTAGCAAAATCATCCGCTTTGAACGTCGCTAAGTAAGCTAATACAGAGCTAATACGCGCTTGCAAATCAGCTAAAGTCGTTTCGCTATCATCGTGCTTTGGCACTGTATCTAAGTTATCGGTCAAACGTGCCACGCCAATTTTGGCAGTATCGCAGGCAATCTGAACTTGGCGAATAAGGTTAAATTGATCCGGCGCTAAACGTGAGTTTAATAGCACAGCCATATCGACTTTCTTGAGGTTTGCGAAGCATTCGCCCTTTTCAAGAATAACGCTTAAATTTTTCAGCATCTTGCTAAATTGTACAACCGTTAAATCATAAAGCATGGCATTGACCTCAGTGATGGACGCTACAAAACTGCAGCACTTAAGACTATCTTGGGGCAAATAATTCAATTTCAATCATTCTTGGAATTTAAGTATTTACTTAACAATAAACACATCAAAATAAGCCCTATTAAGCAGCTAAAAATGACAAGAAACAGGTGGAGCCTTGTGAGACGGAGCATTTATTAAGCGAAAAGAGGTTAATATTCAATCAGAAAAACAGTAATAGACGGGACAAAATTTGGACAATTGAACGAATAACAGCTTGAGATATCACCAATAATGTTAATTTCTCCACAACGAAAAAAGCCTCTACATTGCTGTAGAGGCTTTAATCTTTATGTTGGCGGAGCGGACGGGACTCGAACCCGCGACCCCCGGCGTGACAGGCCGGTATTCTAACCAACTGAACTACCGCTCCTTTAGTCTAACGTTTGCACGTTAACCTAAATTAGGCGCTTGGCGATGACCTACTCTCACATGGGGAGACCCCACACTACCATCGGCGCGTTTGCGTTTCACTTCTGAGTTCGGGATGGGATCAGGTGGTTCCACAAGGCTATTGTCACCAAGCAAATTCTGTTTATTACCGTGTCCATCGCTGGACCACGTTAATAATAATTCGGAAAGCTGATTGTCTTATTAAGTTAAGACTCACTTTGAGTTCATACTTTATCAAGTATCT
>NZ_JAUOEU010000025.1:0-68490 GCF_031932105.1 Shewanella sp. SP1S1-7 | reverse complement strand
CATTGCTGATGGCTTTTCTCGTGAATATGGCGTATGAGCTGCGCTTAAAATCAGGAACCCAAGGGTTCAAACTGCATAAATGCAAAATGCCGCTAATTGCTTAGCGGCATTTTGACTAAATATGGCGGAGGAGCAGGGATTTGAACCCTGGGTGGGCTATAAACCCACGCCGGTTTTCAAGACCGGTGCATTAAACCACTCTGCCACCCCTCCGAACGCCGAAAATAATATAAGCATACCGCTAGCTTGTAAACCTCAATTTTTAATTCTCGAATCAAATGCTCAACTTATACCCACTCAGGTGTTTTTTACGGCAAATACATCACCCGTTTTAACGAATAATCGGGCAAACAGACGTAAAAACACCTATACAGTGAGAGACTTGTCGTCTTGGTATGGTAAAATCACTGTAACTTTTCACGGTAAATGCTTATATGAATTCACTCTTGATACCCACGTCTTCACTCGCACCTGAATTTAGCCTGCCAACCCTTTCCGAAACGGCTGCCAATCTAAGCGCATTGCTCTTAGGGCAAGAGCGCACTGTGGACGCGTTTAAACTCCACCAAGCTATTGTCGATCAACACTTGTATCTGGCCGATTTCCCGAGCATTGACCGCCAGTTAATGATCAAAGCCTGTATCGATAGCCTTGCACCTTTGTCCCCTGCGTATTTAGTGGCGACACGTCCGATTGATAAGGCGGTAACATTTCAGTGGCAGTCCGATAAGCCGCAGGAAAATCAAGGAAGTATTGCCGAGAAAACAACTCACTATCGCTACCTGAGTGGCAATATTCGCCGTGCAGATTTAATTGGCCGTATGGCGCAAACAGGAACAACGAGTCACTATCAAGCTGGTGCCCTAGCCCAATGCCATTATGTGTTTATTTGCGCCGAGTCACTGTGGAAACGTGAAGGTTTATGGGAGTTAGTGATGCAAATCCTCACCCATAAAGAGTATCAAATTAGCAATAACTTAAGTTCTATTCCATTGAACTGTAAGATAGTCCTGGTTGGTGCTGGGATGATTTATAGCCAAGTCAGAACTGAAGATTGGCAATTTCAACGTCACTTTACCCTATTAGCGGAACTTGCCAGCGAAATCGACTTGGTGCGTTATAAAGAGTCACAATACGTCTCATGGCTGCAAGCAGTTGCCCAAAGCGTGGATGTCACGCTTGAACAATCCAGTTTAGCGCCACTCTTTCGTTATAGTGCACGGTTAACCGAACATCAACGTCGTCTCAGTTTGTCTATGCTCGAGTTTGCCCAACTCATGGTGCAAGCAAAAGCCTACCGTGGCAAACCAAGCATCAATGCAAGCAGTATTGAGCACGCGTTAACCCAAGCCAACTATCGGCATAACAGTTCGGAAGAATATTCAGGCCAAAGCTTCGATGACAATTTCATAAATCTGCCAACTTCGGGTGCTATGGTTGGCCAAATCAATGGCTTAACTGTGATTGATGCTATCGATTATAGCTATGGTGAACCTGCGCGGATCACGGCATCGGTTCACTACGGTGATGGTGAAGTAGCCGATATTGAAAGAAAATCTGAACTTGGCGGGAATATACATGCCAAAGGCATGATGATCCTTTCAGCCTGTTTATACCGTATCTTTGGACGAGACGCACCTTTACATCTGAACGCCAATATCGTTTTCGAGCAATCCTATCAAGAAATTGATGGCGATAGTGCATCACTCGCAGAGTACTGTTGTTTGATGTCGGCGATTGCCGAGCAGCCCATTATTCAATCACTGGCGATTACCGGCGCATTGGATCAATTTGGTAATGTGCAAGCGATTGGCGGTATCAATGAGAAGATTGAAGGCTTTTTTAATCTGTGTGAGCGACGCGGACTTACCGGAGAACAAGGCGTTATTATGCCCAAGTCGAACGTGTTACAGCTAAATCTTAATCCCAAAGTGATTACAGCTGTAGGCAAAGGACTGTTTCATATCTATGCCATTGAGCATATGGATCAGGCTGTAGAGCTATTAATGCAAATGCCCGCGGGTGTTGCCGATGAAGATAATGATTTCCCTCATGATTCATTATACGGCCTCGTACAGGAACGATTAGATAAGCTCGCAGGAAATGGAGAGGAGGAAATCGGTCTAATCACAAGATTGCTCGCAAAATTGGGATTTTTTCGCCGCTAATTAGCTGATCGGAGTTGTTTAGCTTACACGTGTTCGCTAATCTTGGCGGCTCTTATTGCTGGAGTAGTAAAACAATGAATAAAGCAAACAGTTTCAATAAAGAAGAACTCATCGCCTGTGGCCATGGGAAATTATTTGGTCCAAACTCACCTCGTCTACCTGTCGATAACATGCTGATGATAGATAGAATCGTCACTATTAATGATAATGGCGGTGAGTTTGGCAAAGGTGAAATTGTCGCTGAACTCGATATTAATCCAGACTTATGGTTTTTCGACTGCCACTTCATAACCGATCCTGTGATGCCTGGCTGTTTAGGCCTAGATGCCATGTGGCAACTCGTGGGCTTCTATTTAGGCTGGGAAGGCGCTGAAGGTAAAGGGCGTGCACTAGGTGTCGGTGAAGTGAAGTTTACTGGCCAAGTATTACCTGGCGCGAAGAAAGTCACTTACAAGCTCAATATCAAGCGTACTATTCACCGTAAACTGGTAATGGGCATTGCCGATGCAATTCTTGAAGTGGATGGCCGTCAGATCTACAGTGCAACCGATCTTAAAGTCGGTGTCTTTAGCGATACCTCTACATTCTAATCCGCCTTACTCCAAAACACTGAAGATATAAGTACTGCAGATATAAAAATGCCCTCATCTGAGGGCAATATGCTGCATTACTTTACTTATTCTGGGCTATTTAATTAGTGAGGTAAAACTCAATTATTTATTAAATAGCCCATTAACTCGGCCATCCACACCTTCACGCCAACCACCTAACCACTGCGATCGCGAATCAAGATTTGCATATGGACAGAGCTCCTTAGAGCGTCCACCAACCCCAGCTTGGAATCCTTTTGAAAAAGCTCTGTCTAAACGATCTCGTTTTTGTCTTTTCATGCAAGCGTCCTCTGTTCTACATAAAATAGAAGCAAAAGCTTCACACATAGGAATAGTGCTTTTTGACGCCAAGATCAATCAAAAAATCGTCCATTTTATCGACTATTTATTAAACTATTGAGATCATGATTAAAAAAAATCGAGGCATTTTGCCTCGATTTTTTAAGTCTGAATTGAAGCTTAAAACTTAACGAATTCGACGACGGAACCACACTAATGGCAAGGCAAATAACCAAGCTAGGGTTGCTGCACCTTGACGTTCGTAATTGCCAGTATCAGTGTTGTCATCAACAGTACAAGCTTCACCGCTAGAGGCCGGTTTTAACACGACCATACGCGGAACATATGCTGTAACAGGATCACCATTACCATTAAGTTCAAATAATGGCATTCCATTTTCACCGATAACTACATTGCCATTAGCATCAAATTGATAAGAAGGTTTACGAATGAAAGCTGTACCAACAATCGCACCATTCTCATTAATACTTGTACCTTCAACAACTAAAATATCGGCGTTATATTGAAGCACTTTACCCGAGCCATCTTGAACTTCGACTTGATGACGTGCCCAGCTACCATCGCTGGCTTTTTCATAGCCTTTAGATTCGCAGGTCAACAACTTATTTAGATTGCTAAACTCACCAGTTGATTTCTCATACAGGAAACCGGCTTTAGGACGGGGTTTTTCTTTATCGTATGTTGTCTCAATATAACCTACAACTTGGCCTTTATTGTTGATACTCTTCGGTTTACTCGAAAGATCCGTTGTAGAAGCGGCGAAATCATTCGGGGTTACTATTGTTGCATCAGCTTGATTCGTATCAAAATAGAAAAACTTGTCGCGCAAATAACCTTGAATATAGCTGCGATAACTACCGACAAGAATACCACTATCGTTAATGTCATAGGCAATAGAGCTAGAAATCGAATCGACCATAGGGATCCAATGGTATTGGTATTTACCTTCAGTATCTTTAGCCCAATAAGCTGCATCTTGACGCAAATTATTGGTGTCACCACCACGATAAACATGTGAGCGACCCACTACGACACCATTATCATTCAAACCCAATGCTTGAGCGGTAAAGGTCAAGGTATTGTCAGTCGCAGGCGTTAGGCCTAAAGGTAACTCAGTGCCTGTAGCAACATTGTTGTCGATTTGCCATACATAGCCACGAGTCTGATACTGAATATTACGTGTACCAGTACTATTTGGGTATTGCTCGCGTTGTACGCAAACATCCAACGGCAAAGTATTATCTGTACTTAAACAATAATTGACACGATCGCTACCATATTTACTGATATCGGTACTAACATAACCCGCTACTAAATTATTGTTATTAATGGCTGTTGCCGCCGACCATCCACCTAACTCAGCTGTTTTAGTATTGTCAGCATTAACAAATTTAGTATAAGGCGGCGGTAAAGAAATTTCTGTTTGGCCGGATTTCGCGACACCGCGGAACTCATAATCACGGTAATACCAGTAATCATCTGTTACATCAGTAGTTGCTGTATTCTCTGTTTTCTTTTCAGGTGCAGTCATGCTGCCCACTTTGATACCTGCATCGTTAATACCGTAATAAAAGGTATCAACAGAGTTAATCACAGCAGTATCACTTGGGGGGGTAGTACCATTAATGCTGTCGAAAGTCGGTAACCAGGCTCCCGCGGCACCATTTTGCGCGGCAACAAAGGCAAAGTTGTTAGCAATGATGGCTTTATCTATCGAATACGTAATAGTTTCTTCTGGCGCGATACCATCGGCAACATCAATAACGCCACCTTCAACATCTGAACTGCTGAGTTTTTTCTTGCCCTTTGAAATACCGACTAATTCATCATTGCCATTCACACCTAAGGCATAACCACTACGAGTACCTTCAAGGGTACCTTGCAGATCAAAATTATCGATATTAACGATTTCATAGACAGGTGCAGCATGAGCACTGTTTAATACACCAAGGACACCTAGGGCAACCAAGGAAAGGGCTTTATCCAACTTTGACTTCATTAATTCTATTCCCATTTTTATTATTGGTTTACTTCAGTGACTCAAGCTCTTCCCAACGCTCGAAGCAAACTTCCAATTGCTTTTCTTTATCCGCCAACTGGCTCAATACCAGATTAACTTTATCCTGCGCCTGACTATAAAAGTCTGCATGTCCAATGCTCGTCTGCAATGCGAGAATTTCAGCCTCTAATTGCTCCATCACAGTGGGTAACGACTCTAACTCACGCTGTAACTTATAAGACAGTTTTTTTACCGATTTCGCAGGTTCTGCAGCCTTAACTTCAACCGCTTTCGTTGTAACCGCAGGAGCTTCGACCGCCTTTTGCGAACTAGGTTCCTCAGAATAAAACTTTGCCCCTTGATTCACAGCGTCTTGATAACCACCCACATACTCGCTCCAATGGCCATTACCCGCATACCACCAACTACTGGTGACGGTATTATCGATAAATGCCCTATCATGGCTCACTAACAAAAGTGTGCCTTGATATTCAGTGAGCAGCGACTCTAGCAATTCTAGGGTCTCAATATCAAGATCGTTGGTCGGTTCGTCGAGTATGATTAAGTTTGCTGGACGAATTAATAGCTTAGCCAGTAACAGACGGTTTTTTTCACCACCCGACAGCGCTTTCACTGGGGTTCTGGCACGCATAGGTGAGAACAAGAAGTCCTGCAAATAACTTAATATATGGCGGTCTTGGCCATTAATCGTGATGGTTTTTTTACCTTCGCCAACGTTATCTTCAACCGTTTGCTCAGGATCTAAGGCTTCACGATATTGGTCGAAATAAGCGATTTCAAGCTTAGTACCGACTTTAATTTCGCCCGATTGCGGTTGCAGCTTTTCGATTAACAGCTTGATCAAAGTTGATTTTCCACAACCATTCGGACCGATCAGCGCAATACGATCGCCGCGGATAACCGTCGTATTAAAGTTTTTAACCAAATTTTTATCGGGCAGATTGAAGTTAAGATCGGTTACATCAAACACTAACTTACCAGAGCGTTCGGTATCCGATACCGCCATCTTAGCATTGCCTTGACGGTTTAACCGCTCACTGCGCTCTTCACGTAGGGCCTTTAGCGCACGCACTCGGCCTTCATTACGGGTACGTCTAGCTTTAACGCCCTGACGGATCCACACTTCTTCATCGGCGAGACGTTTGTCAAACAAGGCATTTTTTTCAGCTTCAACCCGCAGCCATTCTTGCTTACCATCAAGGTACATTTGATAGTTGCCTGGCCATGAGGTCACGACACCACGGTCTAAATCGACAATTCGCGTCGCCATACGGGCAATAAAGCCCCTATCGTGACTGATAAAGACGATAGCGCCTTGATAATCGAGTAAGAACTTTTCAAGCCACTCAATGGTGTCGATATCTAAATGGTTGGTTGGTTCATCGAGTAACAAGAGATCAGGCTCGCTGACCAGTGCTCTGGCTAACGCCACTTTACGCTGCCAACCACCGGATAACTCGCTCAAGGATTTATCAGGATCGAGTCCTAATAATTCGCAGTTTTGTTGAATGCGCGAATCGAGCTGCCAACCATTATAATGATCTAAGGTTTCTTGCAGACCTTGCATCTCATTCAGCATACGATCCATTTGCTCAGGCGAGGCATGGGCGACATCGTGGGACAGTTGATGATAACGCTCAAGCGCTTCACCCACTTCCTTTAACCCTGCCGCAATATACGCGTATACCGTACCTTGCTCAGCTTTAGGTGGATCTTGCTGTAGACGACTCACGGTCACATTACCAGCGATGTTGAACTCACCTTCGTCCAACAACACATCACCGGATAAGATTTTTAATAAACTTGACTTGCCAGCTCCGTTACGGCCAACAATACACACGCGCTCGCCGCGTTGAATAGTAAAATCCGCTTTTTGTAACAACGGAGTGTAACCATAGGCTAAAGAGCCACTATTGATACGAACCAGACTCAAACTAAGCTCCTGTAAACTCTTGTAATTGCGTTGCGTTAAATGGCCAATGTAACTCTCTATCATCCCAAGCTTTAAGCACAGGGATCGATACGCCGTAACGCTGCGCGAGGTATTCATCGTCACATATATCTATGGCCCGATAACCAATATCAGCCGCGTCCAATAACGCCGCGGCCAGTTCACACAGATGACATCCCTCTGTGTGATATAGCAGATAAGGCCTGTTATCTAATTCTGCTTGAGTCAACTCAGGCATGGGTGATAAGCCAAGTATTATGGATATGTGGATTGCGTTTGTAGTCCATAGGTAAAGTCACATCATCAATGTTCTTCACATTAATGTTCATCTTTGTCAGCGTCTCTATGTCCATCTTAAACTTACGTTTATTGTTAGAGAACACGAGTTCGCCCGTTGGACTGAGCAGTTTCACTAAGGATGCCAGTAAGTTCACATGGTCCCGTTGCACATCAAACGAATCTTCCATGCGCTTAGAATTTGAGAAGGTTGGCGGATCAATAAAGATTAAATCGTACTGTTCATTACAATCACGGATCCACTGCATGCAGTCAGATTGAACAAACTCATACTGCTTACCTTGCAGTCCATTGAGGGCAAAGTTGTCCTTCGCCCAAGCGATATAAGTATTAGACATATCAACTGTCGTTACCGACTTAGCACCACCTAGCGCTGCGTGCACAGAAGCAGAACCTGTGTAAGAGAACAAGTTTAGTACGCGGCGACCTTTAGACTTTTGACCGACTAAACGACGTGTCAATCTGTGATCGAGGAACAAACCAGTATCCAAATAACCGGTTAAGTTCAACTTGAACTTAGCGCCATATTCGGTGGTAATAAGCTCTAACTTACGCTCATCCAGCTTTTGATATTGACTCGTGCCCTTTTGACGCTCACGGGTTTTCATGATCATCTTGTTCGGATTGATGCCAATGGCCGATGGCAGTGCTAATAACACATCGCTTAAACGACGTTTAGTCACGGCTTCAGGTATAGTCGCTGGCGCCATATACTCTTGAATAATCACGTAATCTAAATACTTATCAACTGCGACGTTATATTCAGGAATGTCGGCATCGTAAATACGATAGCTGTCGATGCCTTCTTTCTTCGCCCATTTCTCTAATAACTTGGCATTCTTCTTAATGCGGTTAGCAAAAGCGGGGGCAATATCAGCAATGTCGACGCCATCTGGTAGCACTGGCGTATCACGGCGAGTACTGTTGGCATGTAAGGTATAGATGTTAAAAGCACATTCAAGCGCGCCGTTAAACATCTTCATTTGTTTATCGGCTTTAAGCTTTAGCGATGACACCAGTTCGATATCACTACACAGCATGGCCACTTTCCAGCCGCCAAACTCTTTCTTAAACTTGTCGCCCAGCTGATAGTAAAGCTGCAATAACTCAGACACATTGCCTAAACGCTCACCATAAGGTGGGTTAGTGATCAAATAGCCGCTTTCCGCAGGCGGCGTTATCGTTAAAGCATCCGCAACTTTAAATTCGATTAACTCCAGTACACCGGCATTTTCGGCGTTACGTTTGGCTAACGCGACTAAACGCGAATCGATATCTGAACCGTAGAATTTAATCTCGCAACGTTTCACGCCTAATGATGCACGCGCTTTCGCTTCTTCAACGATTTCTTGCCACACGGCTTTATCATGGCGACGCCAATGTTCAAAACCAAAACGGCTACGTTGCAGACCTGGGGCAATATCGGCCGCCATTAAAGCCGCTTCAATTAATACAGTACCGCTACCACAGAAAGGATCGAGCAAAGTCGAAGGCGCCGCTTGCCAGCCACTGCGTACAAGCATGTTGGCGGCTAAGTTTTCCTTCAATGGCGCTTCACCTGTGGTCGAACGATAGCCACGTTGATGCAACGACGGACCCGAGAAGTTCATTGCTATCGTGATCACGCCATTACGGAAATGTGCATCAACTTTAAAATCAGCATCAACACGAGACACATTCGGACGCTCAATATCATCGTCACGGAAACGATCGACAATCGCATCCTTAATCTTCAAGGCGCCAAACTGGGTATTATTGATAAAACCACCCGTACCATGAAAATCGATACTAAAAGTGCTCTTATTGGAAAAGTGTGCCGGCCAATCGACACAATAAGCGGCATTGTAGAGTTGCTCTGCCGACTCGCAGCTGCCTTTATAGATAACCAACACAATGCGGCTGGCTAAGCGTGTCCATAAAGTAATACGATACGCTAAAGCTAAGGAGGCCGTGAAATATACACCAGCAACACTCTCTTTTACTTCAGTCGCACCAAATTCTGTCAGCTCTTGGGCTAAGCTATATTCAAAGCCCTTAGGGGCGGCGGCAAAAAAATTAAGCATGGGATAATCAGTACGCAGTCAAAATCAAAGCGACATTATACCTGCTCGGATACATAAAAGATAAACAGTTATTAGCCCAAGTCCCATTTAGTCACAGTCTTGACCTAAGATAATCGACGAAAAATCCCCAACTTATACGTAAATCGTATGAAAGCCCCCCACTCCGCTTTATATTTAAGCGTTCACCACCTTTTTCGATCTTCGTCCTTGCAATGCCAAGGCGCTGCCGTTATAGTCTGCCCCGCTTTGAAGACGGACGCGGGATGGAGCAGCATGGTAGCTCGTCGGGCTCATAACCCGAAGGTCGTAGGTTCAAATCCTGCTCCCGCAACCAATTTAAAGCACAATAGTAAAGCAAAACAGATAGATATCGGACGCGGGATGGAGCAGCATGGTAGCTCGTCGGGCTCATAACCCGAAGGTCGTCGGTTCAAATCCGGCTCCCGCAACCACTTTCTTACTAGTGAAAGTTAAAAAAACTAGCACAACAATCGGACGCGGGATGGAGCAGTATGGTAGCTCGTCGGGCTCATAACCCGAAGGTCGTCGGTTCAAATCCGGCTCCCGCAACCAATTCTTAGATGACAGAATTAAAACAGTGATTAACAGCAACAATCGGACGCGGGATGGAGCAGCATGGTAGCTCGTCGGGCTCATAACCCGAAGGTCGTCGGTTCAAATCCGGCTCCCGCAACCAATTTAACCAGCATAAGCTGGTTTTTTTGTACCTAAAATTCAATGAAACCCACAGTAAAATATGGGATAGAGCGGCATGCTAACTCGTCGGGCTCAACTCTTTATAAATAACGGGCGAAGGTCGTCGGTTCAAATCACTTCAGCAACGGTATCCAAACTAATATTTAAATTATTCAGCTGACATCAATGCGTTTTTTGGATGTCAAATTTCGCCATAAAAATATCGGACAATATGACTCCTGCCATAGCACCAAAGGAAACGGTGAAAATCATGATAAAAGGTAGAGGTTTTAAATAAGCGGAAGTGAGCATGCCTTGACCAAACCAGTGCAGTAATAAACCAAGGAGCATGACACCAAAAGCGAGCTTATTCGCGGCAAAAAACATCGGAATTTCAAACGCCCATAGCTCCTTGTTTTCCTTAAATTGAGCGAAACCGAAATAGAGATAAAGCAGTAATGCGACCATAGCGATAGCACCAACACTGAGTGTATAGCTTAATTGAGATGTCCCAGCCAAGACTTGATAGCCAATACGAATGGAATAAATACCGACACCCAACCAAAGTATCAGCAGCGGCAATAAAATGAGTCCCATTTTTTATCCTTAAAACTTGAGATATACATGCACTTTGCACCTAAAGCGAGCTCTGAAAATGAGCGCTTAATGCTATTCACTAACCTCGGTTTGTGAAGTGAGCGCTTGAAGTACGTTCTTAGATTGAGCACTTAGCGTCAAATCTTATAGTAAGTACTTAAAGTTAGGACTTGGAATGGAATGAGCACTTAGAGTCCGTTCTTAAAGTAAATGTCTTAAGCAACTGTTAAAATAGCGCCGAGATCAGCATGCTACTTTATCCGCGCCATATGGTACACACTGACAAATTCACCATTTCTAAAGGCAAAATCCTTCGACTCACCTTCAATCACAAAACCAAACTTTTTATACAGACCAATGGCGGCATGATTGTCGGTATAAACCGTTAATTCAATTCGTTTTATATTCATCCATTTATCGGTAAGCTCAAGCATAGCGTTAATCAAAGCGCTACCAACACCGCGGCCTTGATAGCTATCCTTTACCCCCATTCCAAAGGAGGCTGCATGCCTGCGACGGGGTTGCTCGTACACCTCGAAACCCAACTCGCCGACAACTTCACCTTCAATCTCTGCGACATAGCGATGAATATTATTCGATGTTGCCGCAAGGCGTGACTCCCATTTATCGGTCGATGGCCAAGGGAGTTGTAAGGTTCCAGTATAGGCATTTGGGCAGGCATATACGGCTTGAATGGCTGCGGCGTCACGCTTCTCTGCATGCCTAATCGTAATCTTTTCCAATGAGTCCCCTCTATGGTTTTCTAATAAAAAATACCTGTCCGGTTCAACGTACACAGAGCTAAATCCACGAATTAGCTTAGGCACATGAACGAACACAATAGAAAATCGCAACTCTGCCCGCTTCTTATCTAACCGACTTTACGGATGAAGCTCGCATAAGACAAGTATGAAATTTAAAAACTATTGATAAACCTAGTTTTTATATGGATAGGTATCAGTTGATATGAGCATTTAAAACCACGGCGCTATCTCCACAGCCCTACCACACAGCCTCGACAATCCTGCCTCGACATCTAGATTGAAACACTAAGCAAATAAAAAACCCGCTCAAGATAAGTTCTTGGCGGGTTTATGGGATATCGCGACACTTAAGTCGAGCCGAACCGTTCAGCATTAAAATTAAGCTAATATAATCAATCACATTACACTAACTAAACTGAGTCACTGTGTTCTGTCAAAGCGGTAAACGACCATTAAATGACAAGGCTAACGTCGTGCTATCCACGTATTCAAGCTCTCCACCAACGGGTACGCCGTGGGCGATGCGACTGATCATCACCTTATGGCGTCTGGCCATATCAGCAATAAAATGCGCTGTGGCCTCGCCTTCTACCGTCGGATTGGTCGCTAAAATCAACTCGGCAACATCACCCGAAGCCAAGTGGCGCTCGAGTAACGCTAAACCTAGCTCTTCTGGCCCAACACCATCGAGTGGCGATAAATGACCTAAAAGCACAAAGTAGCGACCGGTGAAATGTCCACCCGCCTCAATGGCTAACACATCGGCCGGCGTTTCCACCACACAAATGGTGGAAGACGTGCCGCGTTTATGGCTAGCACAAATCGGACAGAGGGTTTCTTCAGTGTAGGTTCGGCAAGACTGACAATGACCGACGTCACTCATCGCACTGGACAGCGCACTGGCTAATTTAAGCCCTGCTTTTCTGTCGCGCTCGAGTAACTGAAACGCCATACGTTGCGCCGATTTAGGCCCAACCCCAGGTAAACAACGCAGGGACTGAATTAACTCATCTAACAGTGGACTAAATTTCATCGGCTATCTCAATTAAAATGGCATTTTCATGCCTGGAGGTAATTGCATACCACCAGTGACTTCGGCCATTTTAGTTTTTTGATTTTCTTCAATTCGACGGGCAGCGTCATTACAAGCTGCAGCAATCAAATCTTCCAGCATTTCTTTGTCGTCTTCCATCAGGCTTGGGTCGATTTCGACTTTACGCACTGTGTGCGCGCCTGTCATGGTGACTTTCACCAAACCTGCACCCGATTCGCCCACCATTTCCATACGGGCGATTTCTTCCTGCATTTTGGCCATTTTTTCTTGCATCATCTGGGCCTGTTTCATCAGATTGCCCATACCGCCTTTTCCAAACATAGTCTTTTCTCTTCTATTAGGGTTAGTCGCAAGCATTAACGCGGCTAATCTTACTTAAATAAATGGGATTGGCAATCAATGCCGTTATCTTGTTAATAAACTTATGATCTCGATGCCGAGTTTCTCAGCAGCATTACTATAAATAGGTACTTTAAGCTCAAATTTAAACCACGGCGTAACAAATTAACGACCAAACTTTGCCCCTAGGACTCGTTGATTGTCGATAATCGATAGTGGTTAACTCGCGGCCTCAGTTAGCTCAGGTAAAGCTTGTATTTGCTGACTGCGTAAATTCAACAACTCAGGTGGATACACTAAACTATCGGCATCGAGTTCGGCGCCCATACGTTGGATCAACCATTGCACATTGTCATCATGGATCAATGATTGATGCGCCTGTTGCAGCAACTCTTGGTGGAAACGCTTACGTAACTCTAAAGGCGTTTCCCGCTGCGCATCGATTCCTATGACCACTTGTACCCGTCTTGGGTTCCCGAGCGCAGCACTTAAGGCTTGCTCGAGCTGCACTATGGCCACATCGGCCGCTAAATGCTTCTGGTTTGGCTTAAGCAACAGCGGCAAAGGATCGCTCTGGGATTGGCAAACGGAATTCACCGCCAGCTGCCGCACTCGTCCGCCGATCTCTAAGCTCGCCATCAACTTGTACCAATGCAAATCTAATGGATGACCACTAATAGGCTGAGTCGAACTGAGTGCAACGTGTGTCTCCTGCGTGTGTTCAGCATTAGCCGTCTGATTCGGTGCATCATTAGCAGTGTTGTTAGCCTCTAAAGATCCTTGGTCACCGCTGGCTGAGTCGACCTTAATTTCTGAGCCTTGAGCCACCATAACATCAGCAACATCAGCAACATCAGCGATATCATTATTGCCGCACTCAACCTGAGTCGTTTCGATAAGCTCTGCGGTTAACTCTGCTTCTGGCTCAGCCTCCCAAGGCGGACGATCATATGCTGCCGGTTTGACTGGAACAGCAGAAACAGAACTAGCTGAGTCTGCGATCGAAGATACAGATTGATTCAAAGTAATTGGCTCAAGATCTAAGTCAAAATCATCATCGAAATCTATTGTTAAATCGGGATCTAAATCAGCGGCGGGATCGGCAGAGAATGACGCACTTGTCTGACTTGCATCACTTTTACTGGCAGGTTTTGATAAAGTGATCCCATTGGCTTTACTGTTTGGTGTCTTTAATTTTGAGTCCAGTGACGACTTTTTTTCATCACCGTCCTTAACACTTAAGGCATCAAGATCTGATAACAGTGAATCCCGCGCCGCCAACACCGCCGAGAGAATATCATCATCGGCTAAGGATGCGGAGGCTGGTGTTGGAATTGGAATTGATGTCTGAGGAGACACTTGAGCCATTACTACTGACTGACTATCAACTGAGCTTTGCATGCCTACAGCACTTTGGATACTTGCTGCGCTTTGAACATCAGCAGAATGTTGAACACTATCTGAGTGTTGAACATTAGCTGAGTGTTGAACATCATCAGGCACAGCATGAGAGTCAAAACTGTGATGAAAATCATCGTCATTATAAGAGTCAGAAGAAAATTCAACATAAGCATCTTGATAGGAATCGAGCGGTGCTGACTCTTGGGCATAAGCTCCCATCGCTGGATATGAATGCTCGGCTTCAGTTCCATAGGGGCGATGTTCATCTAGCCCCTTTTGCTCAAGCGTATTGTTAGCGGTGGGATTGTTATCCAGTGTGTTCTCAGCTGCGCTGTTGTTATCAGCAGGTGTTGAATCAACAACCATTTCAGCCGCTGCTGGATTAACAATACTCGACTTGGCAGTTGCCCCAATTAATTCAGGAACTTCACTATTATGAGCATCAAGACTGGCAACCGATGCTTCAATGTCAGCAACGGGTTCAGAAATGTGTATAGAAGTCGCTTTAGCGGTTGATACTGTTTGAGTTTGAGGCTCTACCTCTGCATTCACTGTGTCAGTGTTTAAGCTGTCAGCGTTAAATCCCTGACTCTGAGCCTGACTTAAAATCACCGCCTGTTCGGCAATTAATGCCGCATCCGCTTCGAGCTCAGCATCAAGCCCCTGCTCTACAGCATCAGCTGGCTCAATTGACACTTCAGCCGTTGTAACAGCGACCACTTGCGCGGTTTCAACTTGCTGGTTAGCGCTAGTTTGCTCAATTAATGCTGTTTTTTTTTCAGCAGGCACTGTTTCAATGGTATGCGGTTCAGTGCTATGTGGTTCAGCAGTATGTGTTTCTGCAAACTTTTGTTCATTTGCATGGGGAGCTTGCGCTGCAGCAGTTGCCGCAACGGGCGTTTGCCCTTCGGGTAAACGGATCTCAGCGACCGCATCAGGCAGCCAACGCTTTACCGGCTTTTCTGGCACAAATGCGACTGCGCGTAACAGCGCCATCTCAAGACCCGATTTAGGGTCTGGTGCATGGGGTAAATCTTTGCGGCCCGTTAACAGAATCTGATAATAAAGCTGCACTTGCTCCGGTGTCAGCTGCTCGGCAAAGGCGCGAATTTGCGCGCTATACAAAGATTGCTGCGCGGCCGCGGGGGCAAATTGGGTCAAGGTAATTTGATGTAACAGTTCAAGTAAACTGCGCAGCACTTCTTGGGCATCGGCGCCGTACGCGAGCACTTGGGCACAAGTGTGCATTAACACGCCAATATCGGCATCGGTTAAGGCTTTAAGCAAGGCAACCACATGCTGCTCATCAATACTGCCCAGCATAGTTTGCACTTGAGTGAGCATCACATTGCCGCCACCAAAGGCGATCGCTTGATCGGTCAAACTCAAGGCATCACGCATACTGCCATTGGCGGCTTTAGCAAGAAGCTTTAGGGCTTCAACATCAAAGGGAAATTGCTCTTGAGTCAAAATATGATTGAGCTGAGTGCCAATTTCGCTTTGGGTAAGGCTTTTTAAATTGAATTGCAAACAACGGGATAACACAGTCACGGGCAGTTTCTGTGGATCAGTTGTCGCCAAAAGAAATTTAACGTGCTCGGGGGGTTCTTCTAAGGTTTTTAGCAGTGCGTTAAAACTGCTGCGCGACAGCATATGCACTTCGTCGATGAGATAAACCTTAAAACGGCCACGGGTCGGGCGATACTGCACATTGTCTAACAGCTCACGGGTGTCATCGACCTTAGTGCGGGACGCAGCATCGACTTCAATTAAATCGACAAAACGGCCTTGAGCGATTTCCACGCAGCTGCCGCAAACACCACAGGGAGTCGCTGTCACGCCTTGTTCGCAATTTAAGCCTTTGGCAAAGAGTCGCGCCAAGCTGGTTTTACCGACACCGCGCGTTCCCGTAAACAGGTAAGCATGATGTAAGCGCTGCTGGCTTAACGCATTGGTCAAGGCATGCAAAACATGGCTTTGGCCAACCATTTGATCAAATGTGGCAGGGCGCCATTTTCTGGCTAACACCTGATATGACATGGAACTCCCCAGAGTATGTGATACAAGAGCGGGAGCATGCGCCCCGAGAACTTTGAAAGATAACATGCCATGATTTGACATGCCATCAAACTATCCCAAGGCGCCTTTAGCTGCAGATTTATTC
Organism: Shewanella sp. SP1S1-7; assembly: GCF_031932105.1. Classification (NCBI taxonomy): domain Bacteria; kingdom Pseudomonadati; phylum Pseudomonadota; class Gammaproteobacteria; order Alteromonadales; family Shewanellaceae; genus Shewanella; species Shewanella sp. SP1S1-7. The sequence goes on along the minus strand of NZ_JAUOEU010000025.1, from coordinate 52,065 downwards.
GCCTTCAAACTCACAAAGTTTAACCAACTCAAGCCCTAAAGCGGTTAAACGTGCTTCACCACCTAAATCAGGTAATGAGATCACAAAGGCCGCATGTTTAACTTCACCGCCCAGTTGGCGAATGAGTTTAACGGTCGCTTCAATAGTACCGCCAGTCGCGAGTAAATCGTCAACCACTAGCACTTTGTCATTTGGATTAATCGCATCGGTATGAATTTCTAGGCTATCGTGACCGTATTCCAGTTCATAGCTTTGGCTGATAGTCGCACGCGGTAATTTACCCGGTTTACGCACAGGCACAAAACCCACACCCAATTCTAAAGCCAGCGGCGCGCCGAACAAGAAACCACGAGCCTCAGTGCCCACAATTTTGGTAAAGCCTTGGCCACGATAATGTTCAACTAACAAGTCGATGGTCGCTTTATAGGCGGCTGCATTCTCAAGCAAACTGGTGACATCTCGAAATAAAATCCCTTCCTTAGGATAATTAGGAATCGTTTTAATGCTTTGCTTTATCAAGGATAAGGTTTCTGTATTCATAGCCATCATATTTACTTAATAAGTTACTTAATCAATTCACCAACCTAGCGTTGGCGGTATAAAACAAAACGTCCACACTGGGTGGACGCATTGTCGAAAGTCGGACAAAGCTTATGCCGCTTTAGTTTTAGTTGCAACAATCACAACGCACAAGTGATGGAAAGGTTATCAATTTGTGCCTTAGATCAAACCCTGTCGGCACAGTGTTACATCCCTTCACCCATGACGCGGCGAAAACGATTTGCCACACATTGAATCCATAGTGTCGCTCAATCATCCCTCTATTTCAGGGATCCCTTTGAGATACCAGAGTAAGACGAATGCCATCACGAGCAGCAAACCTTTTACCCAAATGATAGGCACCACAATAATACTGACACTAAAACTCAGCGCGCTGACGACCATGGCTTTGCGTTTCAACCCCTTACGCATTGCTCGCTGCTCTTGCCACTGGGTTAAGGCATCGGCAAACCAAGGATGAGTCATCAACCAATGGTGTAAACGTTCACTGGAGCGGGCAAAGCAAAAAGCGGCAAGCAGGATAAACGGCACGGTCGGTAGCAAAGGCAGCACAATACCGAGTAAACCCAAGGCTAACGCGGTTAAACCTAACAATAAAAATAATCCGCGCTTTAATACCATCGATTTACTTACCCTTTATCGGAAAAACAAAAGCCACTCTAAGAGTGGCCAATAGTCTATGCGCTCGAGATTAACGCTCGCTTAAATTAGACCTAAGTGCTTTAACCAAGACAGGCTTGCTGGCAGAGTCGGCAACAGTAAAACTAAAATAAAACCAATAAAATACAAAAAATTAAATGGGTCTTTGAACGGCTGACTACTCATTACAGCTCCTCTAGTATGTGCAAGTATAAGTGCGCAGGAATCGTACAGTGATTGAGATCACAAAACGGCCGACATTGTAGCGGTTTGTCAAATTAATAAAAACCCTCTAACTGTAGGGTTATTGCATTTATTTCGGCAATAATCCCCACCTTAAGACTGACGACCGCGCACTATCCCTTTGGCCGCTAATTGCTCGAGTAACTGAGTACAACCTTGCGCAATAATCTCTGGCGCCATTTGAGGGTAAGTGATTGTTAACCAATCAAGTATCTCTTGAAAACCCGCTTGGCTTTGAGCTTGAAGAAATGCCAGCACCTGCGCACTTAAGGGATTTAACTGTAGGAAACACACTTCGCAATCAACATCTTGATAGAGACAAAAAAACACTGGCGTATCGAGTTGTTGCTGCGGACGATAATCCTGACGAATGTGCTGCACCTCAAAATGATACTGCGCCACCCTCGCCGTCTTCGATAAACATAAGGCCTGCGTCGGAATTTGCGCTGGGCTAAGTTGAGACTCATCCCCACTCACCTGTGCGACCGCAACGGCCAACTCTAGCCATTCATAGTGCGCTAATTCGAGCATAAAAACGGGATCATTTGCCGTGGGCTGATATTGCTGCTGTAAAAAATCTAAAAACTCGCCCGCGATGTCGATAAAAATCGGCGATTGGCAATCGTGCTGGCTAAAAAAGCTCTGCACTAATGCCAACCACTCTTCCTCAGAATACAAACTTTTCAGTACGGGAAAGCCGTTCGACACAAATCCCAGCACATTATTAAAAAATAACTCGCGGTAAACCTGCATACACCGGACATCGGTATCCGCGGGCAATGGCGAAGAGGGATCGCGGATATAATCGATAAAGGATTGCTGCACTTGCTTAAAATCCATTAGGCGATCCTCTTTACAGCATGAGTGCTATTTTGAATTTGGGAACTGACCGCTGCTTGATAAGCGTGGATTTGATTTAGCTCGAGCAACAATTCAGCGGTTGTCGGCAGATTAAAGTCACGCTCAAGCAAGGTCGGCTTTACCCCATGCAAGGCATAGCAACGTTGCAACAATGCCCACACGGGATCGTTAATTGCAGCGCCATGGGTATCAATGAGCAGATCTTCAGCTTGTTTGTAGTGCCCAGCAATATGCAGATAAGCGATGCGCTCCGTCGGCATGGCCTGTAAAAAGGCATCGGCATCGTATTGATGGTTTATCGAGTTCACATAGATGTTGTTCACATCGAGTAGCAGTTTACAATCGGCTTCTTGCAGCACGGCATTAACGAATTCAAGTTCGCTCATTTGTGCACCTGGAGCGGCATAAAAAGACACATTTTCTAAAATAAGCGGCCGCTCTAGAATATCTTCTACTTGCTTGACCCGCGCCGCCACATGCTTTACCGCTGCATCGGTAAAAGGGATAGGCATTAAATCATATAAGTGACCTTGGCCTGAGCAATAACTTAAATGTTCGGAATAGACTTGGATTTGGTGTAAATCCATAAAGGTTTTGATGTTTTTTACAAACGCGAGATCTAAGGGCTCGGGGCTACCAATGGATAAACTCAAACCGTGGCAGTAGAAAGTATGTTGCTCGGTTAGTTCACGAAATTGGCGGCCAAATTTACCACCTAAGGTCATCCAATTCTCAGGCGCCACTTCAAAAAAATTAATCGCTTCAGGCACCTGTGTACAAAACTCACTGAGCATTTCTCGCCGTAAGCCCAGTCCTACCTGTACCGCATTTTTTTGATTATTCATAAAACCTCACGAACGCTTGGTCATCGCTTTAGGATAAAACAAAAGAGACCAGCGCGGGCTGGCCTCTTTAGACTCAATAACCCCCATCACAGCGGGCTCAGTGCAGTCAGATTTATTTCATTTCTTTTTTAACGGCTTCGACTTTAACGTCAACTTTCTCTGCGGTTTTCTTCATATCAGCGCCACATTTCGCTTCACCACACTTACCTTCATGGGCCTTATCCGCGGCTTTTTTCATGTCAGCGCCGCATTTCACTTCGCCACATTTGCCTTCATGGGCTTTATCTGCGGCCGCTTTCTTCATATCCGCGCCACACTTAGCTTCACCACATTTACCTTCTTTGGCTTTTTCAGCAGCGGCTTTCTTCATATCCGCGCCGCATTTGGCTTCACCACATTTGCCTTCTGAGCCGACAATTTGATAACCCGCATCCATTGCTTCAAAACCAAACGGGTTAGTTTGGGCATTGACAGCAAAAGCTGTACTCATGACGACTGAACCTAAGGCCACTGCAACTGCTGTTTTTTTAACTGAATTCATAAATAATCCCTTCTTGTTTATTGAGTAATGTTGACCAACAACAGTATAAGTAGCTGGCTTACTGCAAAAGACCTGCCCTGTTTCAATTCTATTGCAAAAAATATCACTAAATCACAGAAATGGTCAAAATATCCTGCTGGGACAATCAGTTTAGCGTGGATTTTATTTATGGGAGCGCATAATCATCCGCATTCACTCGGCCACTTTGTAACTTAAGGCCGATAAGGTAGAATGCTCGCCCTTTGCAAATAGATATGGGTTTACTGCAGTGCGTGTGATTTTGGCTCCAATGGAAGGCGTAGTAGACGCTTTAATGCGTGACATTCTATCGACCATCAATCCCTACGATTTGCTCGTCACCGAATTTGTGCGTGTGGTAGACCAACTGCTGCCTGAAAAAGTCTTTCTCAAACTTTGTCCTGAGCTACTCAACAACGGCAATACCCCTTCAGGTACGCCAGTGCGAGTGCAGTTACTCGGCCAAGAGCCCCAATGTATGGGCGAAAATGCCCTGCGGGCGATTGAACTCGGTTCACACGGTGTCGATGCCAACTTTGGCTGTCCGGCTAAAATCGTTAACCGCAGCAAAGGTGGCGCCGTATTACTGCAATATCCTGAGAGTGTGCACGATATTGTCAAAGCCATGCGTCAAGCGGTACCGAAAGAACATGCCGTGACCGCCAAAATACGTTTGGGCTACGAAGATAAGTCACTGTTCATGGAAAATGCTATCGCAGTGTATGAAGCCGGAGCAACTGAGCTTGCCATCCATGCGCGTAGTAAAGTCGACGGCTACAGACCGCCCGCCTACTGGGAATACATCACAGAAGTACGCAAACGTTTGCCTATCCCGGTGATCGCCAACGGCGAGATTTGGAACAGCGATGATGCTAAGCGTTGCATCGAAGTCACCGGCTGCGACAGTATTATGATCGGCCGCGGGGCGATTTCATTGCCGAACTTGGCCGATACCATCAAGACAGGTGCAACCCCTTATACTTGGGCGCAAACCTTAGGGCTGATGCTCAGTTATACCCAAAGGGAACTCAATGGCCGCAAGAGCGACTATTATCCCGCCCGAATCAAACAGTGGTTTACCTATCTCAATCGCCAATACCCTGAAGCCGATACCTTGTTCAGAGAGCTGCGCGTGTTTAAAACCACAGAAGAAATCGTCGCGGTATTAGAAGCTGCGCAGCGAAACTTAGGCAACGAATCATAGATGAGTGAGCTACCACAGAACGGCAACAAGCCATATAAGCGTTAGAAATCGAGATTCAATGCGCGGCAATGTGAGCCATGAAAGGGACTTCGCCATAGCACACATAATGCGATAGGAATGAAGTACTTTTTCGATTTTTAACGGCGAAAAAACCTAAAATGTGGCAGATACTTGATCTTTATCATAGTCGTTGGTAGTGGAACTATTAGACTGGACGCCTAGAGTCAAATGAAATAGGCGATTTTACGTGAGCACCACCCATATCAGACATGAATTGTCAGAGCTTGAAGCTAATCTAAGGAAAGAAATCGGCGCGCTCCCTCCGTTCCTCGAAGCCATAGGGGAGCATTATGCTAGCCTGAGTCTGGCAGAATTAATTGATAAATTGGCGCAAACGCCACTGGCCGATCACCCGCTATTTTGCCAGCTGAATAAACTTGATGCCGCCTTTTGTCAGCTCGACTTAGGCCTCTACGGCCTTTGTTCCGACTGCGAAGCGGAAATCGAAACCGAACGCTTAAGCCAAGATCCCACAGAACAACGCTGCGCCTCCTGCGCCGAACATTATCAACACGAACACCGCCACGAGCTGCGCCTCACCCATTGATAGCACTGTTTCGACATCCGGTAAGCAGCCTAATAAGTAGGCAAAAAATAAGCAAAAAAACCTCCGCAAGCGGAGGTTTGAGTTATCCAGGGAGGGCGGACAACCTAAAACTTCTGGTTTATTCTCAGGTAATACGTTCTACCTAACACATCATATAAACCCACATTCACATCGCGATAATCGGCGTAGGTATAATAGTTTGGTGTTTCAGCATCAAACACATTATTCACCCCTACTGTGATAGAGCCGTTATAAGCATGGGTATAACCAAATTGGATATTGTGTTTAAAGTAATTATCGTAATCGACATAACGGTCGGTTTTTTCTAACTCGTTGAAATAACTTGCTGATTGACTACCAATATAGACGACTGTCCATGCGGCAGAGAAATCATCGTATTTCCAACTTGTCGCAAAGTTGCCACGCCAATCGGGTGAGTCTGTTGTTCCTGCGTAATCGATCATCTCTGATTCGGCATTATCCTGCTTCTTAAAATCAAGCACGTGAGTCAAATCCAGTTTGAAATTGAAATCACCAAAGCCAGTTTCTAAGTTATAAGCCGTTACAAAATCGATACCAGAGGTCTCAACTGTGGCTAAATTACGTATTCCCGCCTCAATATACTCAATCTTGCCATCTGGACCACGGGTCACATAGGGAGACGATCCATTCTTGATTTCATCACGCAGAATATCATCTACATCGATCGACTCGATTTTATTGTCGTAGGTGATTGAGTAATAAGATAACTCCAAGTTCCATGCATCAGTGACATTCCAAACACCACCAAAGGTTAACGAGTTACCCTCTTCAGCCTCTAAGTTTGGGTTACCACCAAACCAAGTTTTATGCTGATTATTGGTAGCGCAATATATGGCATCCACGTTACCGGGTTCATTACACCATAGGGAATCCACCGCCTTCTCAAAACTCAAAGATTGAGACGAGAACATTTCACTCATATTTGGCGCACGGAACGAATCACCGTAACTGGCACGCAGTAACAAGCTATCCACTGGGCGCCAGCTCAAACCAAATTTAGGCACCACGGCATCGAAGGTCGATGAGTTGACCACTTCACCTTGAGGCCCAGTCAGAGAGCCTTCCTGCTCATAGCGCTCGTAACGAACCGCGGCAGATAACTCAACATTAGCAGGTAAACCCACTTGAAACTCGAGATACGCAGCACTACGGTCACGCGTGGCATCGACATCATCACCACCCGAGCCACCGGAAATAATCCCCGCCGCTGATTCTGGATCACTGGTTTGCTTAAACTTGATCATTTCATATTCAAGACCACCGACCATAGCGACCGAAAAATCACCGTTATCGACAAGTAATGTCGACGCCAAACCATCTAATTGAGTGCTTTCAAACTTACCTTGATACACCCCAGTATGGGCAGCTTTACGATACAGATCTGTCATCTGTTGCTCCCACTGCTCATAACTCATTCCAGAGGTATTGAAAATATCATATTGCTCTGAATCTATTTCTTGCTGAATAATATTGTCATTGAGTAAATTGTAGTTAAAACTGTTTGTTGTTGAGGTCGCATGCTGAGCATTTAATTCCCAATCGATACCATTACCTGAATCTATTGTGCCAACAAAGCCTCCGAGAATATCAAAATTGTTAGTTTCAGTTAATGTATCTCGCTCGCCAAGTTGCGCACCTCGCATAGAAATCACTAATTCTTCACCAACGGGGTTGTACTTATTATCGGCACTCATCACTGGGGTATTCGTTGATACTGGCGTACCCGCATAACGAGTTTCAGTTTCAGCTAAAGACGCAGAAGCTCGGCCTCGGAATTTAATATTTTCTGAAATTTCATAGGAGAAATTAGATAATAGCGAGTTACGGGTTTGATCACCAAATAACTTAGTCACATTACCATGATTATATAAACAACGACCATCACCTGAGTCTATGGTATTTTCCGTTTTTTCACATATATCTGAATTACTATACCAGCTACCATTGCCTGGTCCATATTTACCATTTGGTACTGAGCTATATCCGCTATAGGCGTTATAACTTGAATCATCCATTCGCCAAATATCACGATCCATTACTGCTTTAGTATCATAATATTCATAGGTGAGAGTGATATTGCCTTTATCTGTATTAAAGCCAGTTGCAAGCGATAAACGGTTAGCATCGCCCCCTTCTACGCTTGGTTGCTCTGTACTGTAATCAAGCTGAAAACCTTCAAACTCTTTCTTAGTGATAATGTTTATCACGCCCGCCACCGCATCGGAACCATAGACTGCTGAAGCGCCATCCCGCAGGATTTCAATACGCTCCACGATAGCCATAGGGATAGAAGATGTATCCGCCACTGAGCCAGAGCTCGAACTCGTGCCTGGCATACGGCGTCCATCTAATAACACTAAGGTCGCAGACGATCCTAAACCGCGTAAATTGACATTACTGGTTGAGCTTGCACCAGAGCCATAACCTGAAATACCACGCCAAGAACCAAAGCTATTTATCGCAGAGTTATTTAATACGTCAGCAACGGTTTTTTCACCTGTCATAGCAATATCTGCAGCATTGATGACAGTCACGGGTGAAACGGTTTCCATATCAACTTGTTTAATACGAGAACCCGTTACTTCAATGCGTTCAACTTTGGTATTTTCTTCTGCTGCATTTATCATTGCAGAAAAACCTAATCCCGAAAAAACCACACTGCTTGTCGCTGCAGTAATTAAACTAGTACGAACGGCTTTGGCCGTCAAACTTAAATAGCGCATTAATCTCTCCTTGAGGTAAATAAAACCCTATGTTTTTATTTTTATATTTAACCAGCGAACTCTATTTCGCTGTAGAGATAATGTTAATACGCTACATTCAAGTCAACTATTAAAACAAATTTATTCCACAATAAAACAAATTGATACACAATCTGATGTATGAAATATCGTCAACAGCAATTAAAAAGTTGATATACATCATGCCATTAAGAAATTAATACCAATTAAAGGAATTAAAAAAATGGCTTGATACAAATTAATTCAATCGTAAACGAATGCAGTGATATACATTTAAATGATACAAACAAATCTAAATGTATCACTAATAATTATTGAGCATTATTTTATACTTCATCAAATATAAAAAATGCCACTCTATTGAGTGGCATTTTTATTTAAACACTAAGTAGTTTTCGATTACTTAAAGTTGGCAACCTTCAACACTGTTTGAGTTTTCATAAACAATATCGCCTATCGGACTGTAGTCAGCAGCTTTAATCGCTTGTTTCTCTTTCAAGAAAGAATAGAGTAAATCAGCATCAACAAAACCCGTTTGGATTGGGCTTTCTAGCTTAGGATAACCGTCACCACCTGCAGCGTTAAAGCTAGGTACAGTGAACTTATAAGTTCCTGTTGGGCTGAAGTTCTCACCATTGATGACACTGATATTGGCAGTCTTAGCTACGCAGTCAATGGTCATTTTCACGCCCGTGATTTGTGCATAACCACCTGAACCAATTTGAATACTACCTACCGCGCCTAAATAAGCCGCAACTTCAGTACCTGTCATTTCGTTCAGAGTCACCATGTTACCGAATGGCTGAACAGTCAGCACGTCACGGTAAGTGATATTGCCAGGTTGAATAGAGGCACGTACACCGCCGGAGTTCATCACGCCAAAATCGGCTTTGACTTTATCACTTTGCGCCATCGCTAACATACGGCCTAAGTTAGTTTGCTTATTACGAACGTTTGCACGCTCGCCATCTAACAGAGCATCCGTAGTTGCTATGACTTCGTCTAACTTAGCTTGACCTTTCTCTTGGTAGTAAGATAGCAGCTCTTTTAACTCAGCATCAGGCTCAATCTTAGTGCCAGCTAAATCAGCAGTCTTCTTGCCCGCGTCATCCAGTTTACGCATATTCACTGGCACAAGTTTATAGCTTGCTAAATGAAGCTCACCGTTAAAGTATTCAAAATCTGCACGACCAACATATTTACCCCATTCATGGGCTTGCATGATCCAAGTACCATTCTGTTTATCTGGAGCACATTCATCGCCTGGTTTAAAGTCAGCGTAGGCTTTGTTGTCAGTACCTGGTTCCATACACACTGGATTTTGTGAATGACCACCAATAACCACTTGCAAATCGCCTTCTTTCAATGCGCGAGCCATAGCCACATCACCAGGGGCATTACTACCGTTATGGCCGTCAGCATAGTGACCCATGTGCGTGGTAGCGAAAATAATATCGGCCGCTTTGGCGTCTTTAATTTCTTTAATCACTTTAGCGACTTCAGTCTTTGGATCGGTGAACTCCAAGCCACTGATGAATTCTGGATTACCAATCTTAGCCGTATCTTCGGTAGTTAAACCTATTACAGCGACTTTAAGACCGTTTACGTCGAATACCTTATAAGCATCAAAGTAACGTTCCCCTAGATTGCCATCTGCATCTTTATGGTAAATATTCGCCGCTAACATAGGGAATTCCGCAAGGCGGCGCTGCATATCAACAACGGATAATGGATTATCAAACTCATGGTTACCAACAGCCATAGCGTCGTAACCAATTTTATTCATACCCGTGAAATCTGGGATCGCATCTTGTAGATCCGATTCTGGCACGCCAGTATTAATGTCGCCACCAGACAGCAATAATGTTTGACCACCATTCTTACTGACTTCTGCACGAATGCTGTCAATTAAGGTTTTACGCGCAGCCATACCGTATTCGCCGTCACTGTTTTCCCAAAAACGGCCGTGGTTATCATTGGTGTGTAAAACGGTAAATGTTGTGCAAGCGCTTCCCGCTTCAGCACATGTTGTTGGGACTTTATCGTCATCACTATTATTACAACCCGCAAGCGCAGCGACAACAGCAGTTGCAACTAGTCCTTTAATAAGCATATGTCTCATTACATCAACCCCTTGATTTTAATTATTTTATCATAGAAAAATTGCCATGAACTCCATCAAGTTCAGCGTCACGGATAATAACAAAGAATAAAGATAAATTGTGTCATTTTTATTAAAAACTTGACATTTATAGGGGAATTCGCGGGCGCTTTAAGACAGATTTGTTTCATATAAAAAATAAGCTGAATGACTGATTTCTATATATTTAGAGAATTAAAAATAAAAATGAAATAAATTAATTTAAATCGTTCAGTATAAATGACTTAGAAAAAATTACAGAAAACAGTGATTGTTCCCATAAAAAAACAAGCATGGGCAATTTTCAATTTACCGCATGCTGTTTTTATCAGCAATTAGACTTCTCTACATTTCAAATCGCTGTAATAACCACTTAGAAATCTCGTTTAACTGCGCAGGGATCACTGAATGCGGCATAGGATAAGTCTGCCACACCACATTATAACCGCCCGTAATTAAGGCTTCTTTGGCTAATGTTCCAGCGGATAGTGGCACTACATCATCCTGTAGACCGTGTTGCTGTAATATGGGTGTATTGCGATTCGCTGCGCTTAATTCAGCGGGTAATACATCGCCCGTCGGTAAATAGCAAGACAGCGCCATAATCCCTGCAAGTTGCTCGGGGAAACGCAGTCCAGAGAATAAACTCATGACTCCGCCCTGACTGAATCCTGCTAATACGATACGCTCGCTCGCAATACCCGCCGCGATTTGTTCGTTAATTAATGCAGCAACCCTTTTCTCCGACTCAAGCACGCCTTGCATATCAGCTCTGTCGTGCAAATCCATGCTTTTAATATCGTACCAAGCGCGCATGACGTAGCCGCCATTAATGGTCACGGCTTGCTCCGGTGCATGGGGGAAAATAAACCGGATAGCATGATCGGCAGGTAAGCCTAATGCAGGCACTACGGGGGCAAATCCGGCACCCGAATCCCCTAATCCATGTAACCAAATGACCACGGCTGTAGCGGGTGTCTTAGGTTCAACGACAATACGCTCGAGAGAAACTGACATACTAAAAAATCCCCAATTCGATATTAAACACTCATCAACTAGAAACTGATGATAAATCTATAAGTTAACCACTATGCACTATGCAGGCGTACTTTATTCCGCATCCATTCCCAGTACATCTTGAATCGCACGTAACTGGGCATTTGAGTCCAACACTAAGCTCCAACGCACACCGCCACCATCGGCGATTAACATAGGTGGCTGACGTCTCAAACCGATATCCTCAGCACTCGCTTGCAGCACGATACTGGCAACATTGAGCCGCACTTGCACTTCGAACTCAGTGACGATTAACTTACCCTGCGAAAAATCTAACACCATTTTGATAACCGCCCTATGTGAAAACGCCGACATCATAGCAAACTTGTGGTCTTTTACCGATGGCATTTCCTTGCCGGCATACGAGCCATTAAAGTTTGATTACATTTGAGCTAACAGTGAGATAACAAATCCACTGGATTATCAGGTAAACTTTTGCCCTATATAGATAGAGCCGATAGAAAACCAAGCAGCATTGATGCTGTTATCGGCCCAAACTCGAACTAAAATACTTCATCATTAGGCTGTTAAATAATGCTTTCACTTCGCAGTACCGTCCTGAGCAGCGCCCTACTTTTTGCGCTGCAACTCCTTCCTAGCACTGATGCCAATAGCGCTACTAATACGCTAGCCGCTGAACCGACTGCCACTGTTGTACAAGCACAGGCGCAGCAGAACCAAGATGCACTGACCTTCGCCAATTACACTGAAGTCAGCGTGAGTCATGTTGAACTAGCCCTTGCCGTCGATTTTAAGCAGAACCGCTTATCCGGTGAAGCCATCCTCGATTTAGCTTGGTATAAGGCGGGGAAAGAACTCATCTTAGATACTCGAGATCTGACGATTAACAGTGTGAGTGCTTTGAATACAACAGGGAAATGGCAAAGCGTGCCCTTTACCTTAGCCAAAGCGGACGTTGTAAAAGGCGCGGCGCTGACCATCAAACTTGCCGATGAAGATACCCAAAAAGTTAAAATCAATTACCACACGTCGAATAATCCATCCGGTATTCAATGGTTAACTCCTGAGCAAACCCAAGGTAAACAGTTACCTTTTATGTTCAGTCAGAGTCAGGCGATTCATGCTCGCAGCTGGATCCCACTGCAAGATACCCCAGCCGTGCGCCAAACCTATAGCGCAACGATTACTGCCGATAAAGCCATTACTGTGGTCATGAGTGCCGATCGTAAAACCCTGTCGAGCACGCAGACCCAATTCACTATGCCGCAGGCGATCCCAGCTTATTTAATCGCCATCGCAGCCGGGCATTTAAAGTTCGCCCCTTTAGATAACATCTCGGGCATTTGGGCTGAGCCAGAAATCCTCGACAAAGCCAGCAAGGAATTTGCCGACACGCCGGAGATGATCAAAATCGCCGCTAAACGTTACGGCGATTACCGTTGGGGACGTTATGACTTGCTTATTTTGCCGCCAAGCTTCCCCTTCGGCGGGATGGAAAATCCACGGCTTTCGTTTATTACGCCAACAGTGATCGCGGGTGATAAAAGTTTAGTGAGTCTGATTGCCCATGAACTTGCCCACTCGTGGTCGGGGAACTTGGTGACCAACGCCACTTGGCGCGATCTCTGGCTTAATGAAGGTTTTACGACCTATGTTGAGAACCGCATCATGGAAGATCTCTACGGCCGCGACCGAGCGCTAATGGAGCAAACCATCGGCTATTCAGAGCTGCTTACCGAGCTTGCAGAACTCACGCCTGGCGATTCAGTGTTGCATGTGGATCTTGGCAAACGCTCACCCGACGAAGCCTTCAGCGGTGTCCCTTATGTAAAAGGTCAGTTGTTTTTACTCTTTTTAGAGCAAAAATTTGGCCGCGAGCGCTTCGATGCCTTTGTAAAAAACTACTTCAATCATTTTGCATTTCAAAGCATTACCACGGCGCAGTTCCGTGAGTATTTATCTTTGAATCTCTTAAACAAATACCCCAATGTGGTCAGTGAGGCTGAAGTGGACACTTGGATTGAAGGGCAAGGTTTGCCATCATTTTTGGTGCAGCCCAACTCCCACGCCTTCGATGATGTCGATGCCCAAAGGCAAACTTGGCTCGACGGTAAACTTAACGCAAGCGAGTTGAAAACCAACACTTGGACAGTGCACCAGTGGTTAAGGTTTATCAACGAAATGCCAAGAGTCAATCTAGACCAAACCAAGCTTGCCGAGCTGGATAAGGCGTTCCATTTTACGGGCACAGGCAACAGTGAAATTGCTTTTGCATGGTATTCGCTCGCCCTAGACAACGGCTATTACGCGGTACTACCCGCATTAAAACAACACTTAACCCATATTGGCCGCATGCGCTTAATCGTGCCGTTATACCAAAAGCTTGCAAGCACAGATCAGTACGATTGGGCCAAGAGCGTCTATCTTAAGGCTCGCAGCGGCTACCATCCACAAACCCAAGTAAGCCTAGATATGATGTTTGCCGACAAACCACTCGAGCATGAACACAGCCATTAGCCAGATAAAGAGCCATTAGCCAGATGAAGTGCCATTAGCAGTTGCGCTAACTATTAAGCCATTAGCACCATAAAAACAAAAAAGCCCAAACCTAGGTTTGGGCTTTTGCTATTCAATCTTCTGCCTCGACTCATTCAACTTATTCTGAACTTATATTCATCTCACATTGAGTCAGATAAAAGCCAAGTGCGAAGCCGAACCCTAAAGATTAGTGGTGATGACCACCAGCGCCATGGGCATGGCCGTGGGCGATTTCTTCATCACTCGCGTCACGTGCAGCAACGACTTCGATATCAAATGTCAGTTCGCGGCCCGCTAATGGATGGTTTACATCCACAGTCGCCATAAACTTACCCACTTTAACGATAGTCACTTGGCGTTGACCTTGGTCAGTATTGACCACAGCAGTCATACCCGGTTTCCACGCAGTCGCGCCCAATAAGTGCTTAACCGACACACGTTGGTGCGCATCAGCATCCGCTACGCGCTCACCGTATGTTTCGGCAGCAGGTAAAGTCACAGTGAATTTTTCACCTATGGCTTTACCATTAATGGCGTTTTCTACACCTGGCATCATGTTGTCATGGCCGTGTAAATAGGCAATCGGATCGCGACCTTCGTTCGTCTCGATCACTTCGCCTTTCTCGTCACGCAGTGTGTAGTTAAACTGCACAACCATATCGTCTTTAATGCTCATCGAATATCCTTTGATTTTCTTCGATTTCAATTGTGGGCCGAGCTTAACAAAACTGAGCTTTTCACTCCACTTTTTTATCCGGCCTAAAAGCGCTCAAAACCCGCAGCGAGCGCTTTTTGGCTACAGTAACTACAGTGACAGTGGCTACAGTGATAGTCCTAAAGCGCTAAACACCTCAGAGCTTGGGAAGCCATCGGCAATCATCTGTTTGCTCCGTTGAAAGGCTTGCAGCCCTGCCACAGAGTTACGCCCCAACACACCATCTGGCTTGCCAACATCAAATCCGGCCTCATTCAGTTTTGCTTGCAGTTGCTTAACTTGCTCGCGACTTAAGCGTGGCTGTTCTGGCGGGCTCACCGTCAAAGGTAAGCCACCATTAATGCGATCGGCGAGATGCCCCACTGTAATGGCATAATACTCAGAGCGATTCCAACGCATGATCACATTGAAGTTCTCATAGCCTAAAAAGGCAGGCCCTGTATGGCCTGCAGGCAAATACAGCGCGGCTTGAATATCCACGGCGGGCAAAGGTTGACCATTCGCTTGCGTGACATTGAGCGCAGCCCATTCCGATAAGGCCAAGGGCTGCTTTGCACCTAAATGGCTGTAACTAAAATCCTTTGGCAATAAGACTTCACGGCCCCAACGTTCATTTCGCTGCCAGCCTAAGTGCTGTAAAAAGTTCGCGGCGGAAGTCAGCGCGTCTGTGGTGCTATTCCATAAATCGGCTTTACCATCGCCGTCACCGTCGACGGCATATTTGGCATAGGCCGACGGCATAAATTGCGTGTGTCCCATGGCGCCAGCCCATGAACCCACCATAGTGTCATCATCGAACTGATACTTTTCTTTCAGCTTTAAGGCTTGCATCAATTCTATAGTGAAATAATTGCTACGGCGTGGCTCACAGGCCAAAGTCGCGAGCGAATTCAATACCGACATCTTGCCTTTATAGGAACCATAGTTCGTTTCAAGCCCCCAAAAAGACAAGATATATTGCGGCGGCACGCCATATTCTTTAGCTAGTTGATTGAGTAAAACGCTGTGTTTTTTCAATAAGCGACGGCCTTCATTGACGCGCCATTCGGTGGCGCGCTTACTGAAATAATTATCGAAGGTCTGGCTGAATTCAGGTTGTTGCTGATCTAGCTCAATCACCCGAGGGACAAATTTCAAATTTGCAATGGTCGAGTTAATCGTCGCCTCTGACAGCCCTTCAGTGCGTGCCCGCGCTTGTAACCCAGTCACACAAGTCGGAAATGCCTCGGCATTCGCTTGTACGCTAGCACTGATATCGGGCATTGGGTTGGCTTCAGCGGCTATGCCACTGGCGTTGCTACTGACTGCGTTAGCACTTGCGCTAGTGTTGGAACAGGCACTCAGGCTGACACAGGCGGCAATACTCGCAAACAGATAAGTTAACCCTTTAATTTTAATCAAATCAACAACTCCAATATTTGATTTAACAACAATGACACAGTAATCACACTGCTGTGGCTAAAAACGACAATCTTCCTTCTTCGAGAAGGCATTGCCCTAGAGAGATATTCACCTTGGCATAACGAGTTAAAGGTTCTACTACAAAAAACCTTTAACGGCCAATGGTATAGAAGACATGTTTCTCCCCCACGGAAAGCCTCTATCTGAGCCACACTTGGTCAGCAAAGCACGCTGCATCAAGGCTTTTCATTGCCAATAATCCTGACCCATAGCGACACGTAACACAATCCTTATCGCCATAAATACCTTGTGGCACCGGCTTATTGCTCAGTTATCCAACACAAGAAAAATCTTAACAAAGAATCCCTTGGTATCGCAGCATGTTACCGTATAATGGATAAGTTAACAGCACACATCAAAGAGACCTATCATGACTGAAATCAATGCGGCTTTGGCTGGCTTTATCAAAAATGTAAAACAACATCAGACGCTTTGGGGTCTAATGGATGAAACTGGCGAAGGCTGGGTCGTTTGTGACTCTTCAGAATTTGAAGACACAGATGTGATGCCATTGTGGTCAAGTGAAGCCACTGCAAAATCCCATTGCAGCGACGAATGGCACGACTACCAACCCGTTGCTATTTCATTAGAAGAATTTCTGGAATATTGGGTGTCGGATCTCAACGACGATGGTGTGTTGATCGGTGTGGATTGGCAGACTGATGAAGATTGCCTCGAACTTGATCCTATTGTTTTAGCAAAAGATTTGGTTGATGTTGAAGAAGTTTAATCCCTTCAATGTGCCATTAATGACATCAAGGACTGAGGTGCTCATCCCTTGATGTCTGCTATCCCGCTTATCGATATTCCCTTCGACCAACGTCATACCTGTTGGTTTTGCGGCGAACCGAGCAATCAACACTTCGAATATATTGCCCACACACATACGCCACATCCTTCATTAGCTGTGCCCGCCTGCAGCGAATGCTTACGATTAGCCAAACAACATCCTTTGAGCTCAATATGGGATTGTCGTATGGCCGTCAAAGATGCACTGATGCGCATTTATGCAAAACACCTCGCGATTGGAATTAATTGGACCGAAGAAGAACTTGCCGAGTCTGAATTTTCCTGCAAAGTGTTTGAAGGCTTTAAGAAAAGTGCTTGGATGATGTACCAGATTGCCCGCGACCGTATCAATGCACCCGGCTGGCCACTGGTATTAGAAGGCGAAGAAATTGACGACCAAGGTTATAACGCAGGTTTCGAATTTGATGGCGTGACCTTTAACTCAGTCAATGCTGCAATCCAGTACTACTCGACGCAATTCACCTTAGAACCACAGTTTTTTGCCGAACTGGTGCGCCTCGTCGGCCGATCAAGATTCAACTACGCCCTACGACTCGCCCGCATCCATATTGCCGCCGCCAAAGAAATGAAACGCCAAGTATTACAAGATGTAGAAGCCGAATTCGCCTCGTAATTGAGCGTTAAATAAAAAGGTAATCTGGTAGGATTTGCACAGAAGCGATGGAAAGGTGACGATTGAATGGCTGATATTAAAAGTCTGATATAAACAGGCCACATTTAAAAACAGTCATTAAAAGCGGTTGTTAAAAGCGGTTGTTAAAAGCGGTTGTTAAAAGCGGTTGTTAAAAGCGGTTGTTAAAAGCGCTGAGCCTACCGATGACCAACACAAGGTCAATCACCGATAGTTCGAATCTCAAAATGCTTAGTGATTAATCACTTGTCTTAATCTTTCTTGTACCACTTCCACCAGCAGATCCGGCTGGAACTTAGAAATAAACTTATCACAGCCCACCTTTTCAACCATGGCATGGTTAAAGCTGCCACTCAGCGAAGTATTCAAGGTAATATATAAATCTGACATAGCTTTATCACCGCGGACTTCAGACGTCAGCTTGTAACCGTCCATCTCTGGCATCTCTGCATCAGTAATCATCATCAACAATTCTTTGGAAACTTGCTTACCTTCATCACGCCATTTTTGTAATAAATTCAATGCCTGCAAGCCATCAGAAGCCTCAATGATTTCTATGCCTAGTTGGCTTAAAGTCTCACGCACCTGACGCCTTGCTGTCGATGAATCGTCCACAATCAAGATTTTTCTGCCTGGCATTTCATGGACTAAGGTTTCATCGAGCACACCTTCAGATAAACTAATATCGTAGTGAATGATCTCCGCCAGTACTTTCTCTACGTCGATAATCGACACTAATTGCGATTTGCCTTGATGTTCGATGCGGGTAATTGCCGTCAGATAATTATTACGCCCCGCCGTTTTCGGCGGCGGCATGATGTCGCTCCATGTCATGTTGATAATGTGCTCAACCTTGCCGACTAAGAAGCCCTGCACGCTGCGGTTATATTCTGTGATGATCATATTGGCATCATCATCCGGCGGCAAAGGTTTAAACCCAATCGCCGAACGTAAATCAATCACAGGGATAGAAATGCCGCGAATATTAGCAACACCATAAATATGAGGATGACTCCCAGGCATGGCATTAAGGGGAGGAAGCTTAACCACTTCTTTGACTTTAAAGACGTTGATGGCAAATAACTGCGTGGAATTAATGCTAAAGAGCAACAACTCGAGGCGGTTCTCACCCACGAGTTTGGTACGCTGATCTACGGTTGCAAGTACGTTTGCCATAATGCTGCTTCTCTACTCTTGAGGAAAATCCTTTCCTCACATGCGACGGATTAGCTCAAATTATAGCGGTAAACTCCCATGAAGAACCATGCCGAGGTGCTATTTTATCTAAAAATTACAACCACTCTCGCAAAATCACGCCGCTAACTTGGTTTACTCCACCCCGAATATCAATGGCGCTGCTGGCTCATGTCTGTGCTCAAGCGGCGAAATAGCCAAAACATTTGGCTTTGGCATAAGTGTGAATATTAGCAAAAGCACGAATATTCAATCCATTCAAAACGAACATTCAATTTGCGTCAGCGGCGTTGCCACCTAACGCAGCACTTTCTGGGCAAGCACCATGCCCGCAAGATCCAAGGCATTTCTGTCGCAGACTATCTCAAACCCCGCTTGACGCAACACAAGTAACCACTCGCGGTGATTAAAGCGATTTTGCTGTGGATGCTCAAATAGGCGTCGACTCAGTGGATTACAAATTGCAGCGCGATATAAGTCCTCTACCACAAAGTAACCGTTTGGTTTCAGTACTCGGGCAACGTCCTTAATGGCTGCCTGCCAATCTGGAATATGGTGGAATACAGCAAAATCAAACACCATATCGAACTCGCCATCGGCAAAGGGAAGACAAGAGGCGTCGGCAACCGAGAAACTCAGCCCTTTCAAACCTTGTGGCCGAGCTTGCCAGCGAGATTGCGCCGCTGCGACCATTTCAGGGTCGATATCCACGGCCGTGATATGTCCTGCGCCAAAATGCTCGCGGATCAACTGAATACCATTACCAAACCCACAACCGATTTCTAATGCACGCTCGCAACGAGCCATAGGTTTAGGCATCATAGACGTGAGTAAAGGCGCTTCGACATGATTTTGTAGCCAAAAACGTATTGGATGCTGAACGAGCTTTTTCTCAAATGGATTTAATTTCATGCCATCCTCTAAATATGGGTAAACTATTGTTGAATAATTTTACTGATCGAACTGCCACTATGGTACGTAATGATAGGAACATAAGTTCACCAGAGGCCACGATGAAATTACCTCTTTTTCCACTACCCATTTGTTTATTGCCCGAAGGTTACACACAACTGCGGGTATTTGAACCTAGATATAAGCGTTTAGTCGCCGAATCGTTAAAGTCAGGCGAAGGCTTTGGCTTATGTATGCTCGAAGAGGATGGCAAAACCATTCAGCCCATAGGCACCTTAGTGCATATTATTGATTTTGAAACCTTACCAGACGGACTATTAGGGATCAGTATTCAAGGTTCAAAACGCTTTAAACTTGATAAAATCAGTGTCGAAGCTGATGGTTTAAAGCGCGGAGACGTCAGTTTAATCGACAATTGGCCTGCTGTACGTATTGCGACCGATGAACGTTACTTGAGTCAAATGTTACAAAACATTCTTAAGGAATATCCACAACATCTCAAGCACTATCAAGCTGAACAGTTTGAAGACATTGCTTGGGTCTGCCAACGCTGGCTAGAAATATTGCCCGTGCAAGCCTCAGAAAAGTACAACTGCATTAATACCTTAGATCATATTATGACCCGAGATCTATTACGGGCCGTGATAAAATAATCCTGTGAATGATCCTTTATTTAAGCCACTCCGTATTGATTGTAAGTTTGACAGTAAAACTGGGCTCAGAAGTGAAACAAGCCTCTCAATTTTGTCGTTACTGATCTCAAACTCAGCACTAACGACTGGGATAAGAGCGAAAATAATGGAAAATATTCAATCACAAAGCAGGCAAAATCGGTATCATGGCCCTATCACGTCTCTGACTCATTCGGCTATGGATAACGACATTCCCGCTGTTAAAACCTGCGAGCCTCAAGCAGATGCTTTAATCACGTTCATGCTTCAAGTAGCAGATAAGCGCGATAGAGCCGCCTTTGGGCACTTATTCCAGCATTTTATGCCCAAGATCCGCGCCTTTGGTTTGCAAAGACTGAATCAACAAGGCTTAGCCATGGATTTAGTTCAAGAAACTATGACCAGCGTGTGGACTAAGGCCCACCTGTACAATGCTGAAAAAGGCTCAGTGACAACTTGGGTGTTTACCATAATGCGTAATCAGTGTTTCGATATGCTGAGACGAGTACAACACAATAAAGAAGATACCTTTGGCGATGATATTTGGCCATTGTGCGATGCAACCATGGCTCAAGACACACTCACTGATCATAAATTGACGGCGAAACTCCTCCAACATCTTGATGCCCTTCCCCTCGCGCAACGACAAGTCGTGCAAGGTATTTACATGCAAGAACTCACTCAACAAGAGTTAGCCGATGCTCTCAAGGTGCCAATAGGGACCATAAAGTCGCGATTAAGACTCGGGCTAGAAAAGTTGAAAAGTTTCTTGGAGACACACAATGATTAAGCATCATCCCCAACCAGAATTACTCGTAAGCCATGCAAATGGGGACTTACCTTTGTCGATGGCCATCGCGGTATCAGCGCATTGCGCGTTATGTGAGACGTGTCGTGAGCAACTTGCCCTATTAACAGAGCAAGCCGCCAATTTGGCTTTAAATCCAGATGATGCTCATGCTGTAAAGCATACTGATAAAGCGACGATTCATACTGCACATATTGCTGAAAACACTCAAGCTACTAATGTACCAGTGGTGGATATTGACGCTATGCTGGCGCAAATCATGGCTCAGCCTGCGGCAACGGATGTGCCTAATAATGCTCCTCTAAATATTCAAGTTAAACAACAGCATTACACAGTGCCATCGGTATTTCGCCAGCATTTGGCTCGTCCTTGGCAGATCCTAGGCAAAGTCAGTCGCATGCGTTTTGATGTCGATGAAATGAACACCCGCGCGAGCTTGTTACACATAGATGCCCAAGGTGAAATCCCGCAACATACCCACAAAGGTTATGAACTAACACTATTACTGGCTGGAGAGTTTTCGGATCTTAATGGTGACTATGTGCCAGGTGATTTTATTGTGCTCGATAGCCAACATCACCACTCACCAAAAACCGTTGACGGTTGTTTATGCTACACAGTGTTAGATGCGCCACTGCATTTTACCAAAGGCCTAAGCAAGCTGCTTAACCCCATAGGTGAACTGATTTATTAAGCCTACTGCCTGCGCTATAGCGTGACTTAATTTATTCAATTTGTTTAGATGAATCAGTTGCTAAATTTTCAGTTACTGAATCTTCAGTTACGAAATAAGCCATTAATCCCATTGAAATAACCTATTTCAGTGGGATTTTTGTTCTATTTTGCGAGCATTTTTAATTCAATTTGCTAGACGTTACTTCATCCTATATTGCCTAAAAAGCCGCATTATGGACACACTGCATTACCGCTAAATACAAGATAAGAACATAACTTATGCCAAGCTTTATTCTTTAAATCAAATAAATAGCCAGAAACAATTCACGTCACCTCAACATTAATCAACAAATAATCACATTGAATAAAAATTAAACTTGCATAAGCTATTTTTTATTGATATACTGCACGTCGTTTTGAGATACACCTTGTTGTTTACCTTTTTAAACCAGCCTGATCATTAGCAATCAGAGTTCGGTCCTCATAAAGAAAGCCTACTACAAGCAAAACCCCATAAGCTCAAGCATTCGATACCACTAAAATCATGTGCTTATGTCTGTGAACTTACTGTTCTCCACACTGTCATAGTATTGTCATTAAGCTATGGTCAACTGGCAGAATCAAGTTAGTCCATTGGCATAATCGACAACATGTATTATTTATCGATTAAGCATCTCTTGATTAATTAATCAAAGATGGGGTAACCTCGATACTCAATAGAACGAATCTTTCGCAAATTGCTAAGGATATTTTATAGTTACAACTATCTCACCTATGGGTGAATTAACAAAAAGGAGTGTGGCATATGTCATACAAAATTAATGGACATGAAATTACAGTGAACTTTCCTGTAGATTCAATCTCAGTAAATAAAACCTCAATTGCTTTTACCGATCGTCAAGGTAAAAACAGACAGACTTTTTCAAAGCGTACTGAAGCCATCAGCTTTATGAAATGGTTATTGTCCGCAAACAAATAAGTCAAAAAAATAAATTAGACGATAAGTTAGAAATAAGTACTGTTATCCCCCGTTTGCTCAAGTGTATTTAATCGGTTTCCATTCTCTTCGCAGTACCGAGCACTTAAGTAAACTGATAGCCGAATGTCACGAACACGCTATCCTTTTTTACGTCATGATGACGAACACATTTGGTTCAGGCTGTATCTCTCTCACACAGATACCTGCCGAACCAAATGAGTCAAATGAGTCAAATCCAGCTTAGATCACCTACTTCCACTGCAGCATCCGCTAATATTCATTCCCATGAATACTGTTAAGTACCTCTTCTATGCCAAAACCCAATACCCAAATCGCCATGCAAAGCTTGATAAACCAGATCAAAGCGACTATTCCACTCAACTTAGAAGAAGCACAATTGTGCCAGGGACAATGTTTAGGTTGTTCGAAAAAAATGCTTGAAATGCTCGATGCAGAAATCAGCTATTGGCAATATTCAGATGCGATACCCAGCCTAAAAGATTTAAAAAACCTCGAAAAGATAGGCCAACGTACCTATAAAATCCTTAAGCGAAACCAGTTGCTGCCTTAATCGCTTGTATTTGCATTTAACTATTTATGGGGCGTTTTACTTATACGACTGAACATCAATTCATAACTGAACTGAACTGAACTGAACTGACAATATGATCCTGATAAAAATCACATTGCCAGTTTTATCTTAGCTATTGTCTATAGTCGTTAAAAATTACAATTCTATAGGCTCAACGTCTGGACTCTGCCAAGCTTGCGCGAATATCTGCCAAAGAATATTCAGTTAAGAGTTCACCATCGGCAAATACGGGGACAAACTCGCAATTGTTAACATCTTGCCAGCTCGCTTGATCTTTAAGATAAAATTGCCCTTGCTCATCTTTAAACACCGCAACCAGTCCCTTAGCCGATTTTTTAGTACCGTCATCGGTTTTAGGATCTTTAAATATTTCTCTGTCTTTACCATCAACTTTCGCAAAGGTCGCTTTCACCGCGTAACCGTCGGTATCTCGGGTCACGTGTTGATAGGTAAAACTGCCAATCCCAAACACAATATTGGTTGACGCAAAACCTTTGGCCTTTAAGCCGGCACAAATGGCTTCAGCCCGCTCAATGGTGATTGAATCGCCATAAATCAGTCCGACATGGCTATCGAGTAATTTGTAACCTTTGGCAGTTGTGCTGCCCCCAAAGACATCCCACAAACACTCGATAGCGCCTTTATACTCAGGGCTCCCCACAGCTGCTTGTGGATCGCCACAAATGATCTTCACCGGACAACCCGTATCAGGCCTAAACACCACTTTACCCTCACGCGCAAGAATACGGTCTTTTAAGGCAACGGTGAACTCTGTCATCACCTGCCAAAAATCCCAAGAATCAGAAACGATACTCACAATGCCGCTAGGATAAATATCTTCAATCAGACGGCGGAACGTCTCTAATTCATTCTCCATACCACCCGCACACATCACACTGTGCTCCGTTGCGGCCACACTGCCGCCAACGAGTTCCTTATCACTGTCTGCAAGATAATATTGTTCAAGAAAATCAATCGCGGGAATGGTATCTGTACCCGTAAAACTGAGTAAATGGGCGGCGCCGCTCATTACCGCAGCCTCTGCACCATACATGCCGCGGAAACTAAAATCATGGCCCTGCCAATCAACAAATGCGATGTCACCATCGGTTTCTAGCGCGTAAGTCTCAAATATTTTGCGGTATTGCAGCGCGGTAGTAGCACTGGTACACATACCCCACACATTCGCGGAAAGGATGGTTTCGAGATAATTGGTCAACCAAAAGAACCGCTCATCGGTATTGTACAAAACCAAGCAAGGCACTTTTAGTGGATACACTGAGCCTTCAGGTAATGCCATGATTTTTATTGGTAAATAATCTAAGTCATGCAACTCCTCAATATGCTGAGTACCGACATTATTTGGCCCGAGATAGTTATTGATACGGCGGGAGAATTGGCGAATGACCTGATCTTTGGGTTGTTGAAAGAAATCACGGTTCCAACTGTCGATCAAGAAATGCTTGATAAAATACTGCAAGCCAAAAAACACCATTTGGTCTGTATAACCACGACGGGATTTACGGGCGGTCAAGTTACTAAAAATCACTTGAGTATTATCGGGATACTGACGACGGTGGTCGACTTTGTAGCCATCAATGGCGGTAACGGGATTCAAGTACATAATATTTTCCTTAATGATTCATATAACTCAAAACAGCATGACAATCACAGAACTCGCTCGAAATATGTGCAGGGACACCTAAACTATCGGTACAAAATAATCTGTCGATGCCCACCTCGCGCAGAGCCGATTCGCTGGCCTTATCTTCATAATGTGACACGATCAAAATGACGCTTTGGGCCCCCTTTTGCTTTAACTTGATGGCAAGTTCGATAAAGGTTCTGCCACCAGCACAAATGTCATCGACGATTAAGCAGGTTTTACCCGATAAATCATCACAGAACACTTCGGTAGCGATAATATGACCATTGACCACATCACGATGCTTATCGGCCCTGATCACCGGCATTCCCTGTAACGCTTTCGCTAAGCCGAATACTTTCTTATTCGCCCCCGCATCGGGTGAGACTAACACTAGCTCACCCGATAATTGAGCTGCAATCGCAGCGACAAAGCTTTGGTTGTCAATAACTTGCACTCGGTCTAACAATGCGGCGGTGACATCGCTGTGCGGGTCAAAAATGCTGACTGAAGTATATTGCTGCTGATTAATCAGGCTGGCATAGACTTTTACCGATAAGGCCTCGCCCACATTACACACTCTATCTTGGCGGGCGCCCGGCATATAAGGAAGTAACAGATCGATTTGCTCTGCACCGCTGCGGCGTAATGCATCAGTTAACAACAAGAGCTGCATGATGGAATGATCGCCACGATAGCCGAAGAAAAGTGTGACGCGTTTCGCTGGAGGAACCAGCAGTTGAACATGATTCTCCCCCGCGCCAAATTGAAATAAACGGTAATGAGCCTCATCACTAGCTGCGGGTAACTGATAAAAATCGGCTTGCAGTTGTTGAGCGTTAACAGTGCCTTGATACGCTTGAATGCTTTTAGATGCTTGAATACGTTGAGACATACTAACCTCCTGTCTATGGCAAGATTACCGCAATTAACGGCGCCCTTGTTGTCTACAGAACCAATAGTGTCTTAAAGACATTATTATGTAAAGTTGATTTTTAGACTATTTATGACGAAATAAAAGCCATTGATATACCTAAATTGCATATAGTGTCTTTTAGACACTATATGCAATTTAGGTAACTGAATAGGAAAAAAGCTGTTGAGTAATATCAAAACCTAAAACATAAGCAGTTGTCATTAGCCCCATGAAAACGCGTTTCAATCTGCAACGACTTTGATCAACATTCTAAATTTCTTAAGAATCGGTACGATGCGGTATCGGGTTTCAAGCGGTATAAATTCGCAGGACGCCCCCGTTCAGTGCGCTTCAATCCGGTATCGATCAATAAATCGGCCTGTTCAACCCGCCGACGAAAAGATTTACCTTGGATAGGCTTACCCAGTAAAACTTCATGTACATGCTGCAGTTCTGGCAAGGTAAAAGGTTCAGACAGTGCAAAGCCTGGCACTAAAGAATATAAGGCTTTCTGTGTTAAGCGTTCCCGCGCTTGCTCAATTAACTGCAGATGATCAAACGCTAATGGCATCTGTAACACATCCTCTAACGGCCACCACTTAACATCACTCACTGAATCAATTTGGATTTGGCAGGCTTGATAACTCATCAAGGCGGTGTAACACACAGTCACGGACCAGCCTCTTATATCACGGCCACTATTACCCACAGTGCATAGCTGCTCAATATAAGGTGGCACTACCGCGGTTTTCTCATGCAGTTTACGTAATACGGTTTGTTCTAAGGATTGATCGCAATTTTCATCTATAAAGCCTCCGGGTAATCCCCACAAACCTAAAAAAGGATGGTTTGAACGTTGCACTAAGAGTACTTTAAGCTGCTGATCATGGTAGGTAAACAATACGGCATCCACTGTCAGTAGCTGAGCCTTGAAAGCCTTAGGATCGTAATTGGCAAGATGTTCCGCTTCAGTCATGAGTATTCCCCATCATTCAATATCATAAGCTTAACTTAGGCATGACACAGCTTCAAACACATTATGTCTTAGCGTCACTAAGTAAATAGCCTGCACCGTGGGCTTAGCTACTTTAGCCAAATTTACGCTGATAACGCGGCAACATAGTCTCATTCCCCAATAATCCGCCTTGATGCAAATACATCACATGATCTAATTCACTACGCTGTAAGTAATCCTCAAGCACAATAAAACCTAAGGGATCGTAGATTAATTCAAACTGAACTCCTGAGGCACAAACCCGCTGCCACATGGCATAGAATTCAGGGTAGAGTTTACCAAAGTGATATTTTTTGCCGACATTCACGATATGTGGATGCTCGAGAGTATTTGGATTAAGCATAGAGAATTGTAAACGTAAATAATCATCGCCGCCCACCACGGCGCAAGTCACGACGCGAATCGCCGTTTGCTGACGAATAAAGTACTGATTTAAAAATAACGCCGTCGTCCCCGTCCCCGACGGTAAAAATACTGTTAAATCGACTAAATCATTCGCCTGCGCAAATTGCACTATTTCTTGCGCCAATACATTTACCCCGTATTCAGCGTAGGAACAACGTCCACCCTCTGGGATAAAAAGCGCCGTCGGCTCATTCGCGAGTACTTGAGTCTCGATATACTCTTGGCAACTCAGTCGCGCACCACCCGTTTGCAAAGCAGGGTCACAACTAACATTAAGGTCAGATAAAACCTGAGGTTCATCCTGCGACTGAGTAAACGCCAGCTTTTGCGCCATTAACTCACTTAAGTCGATAATATTGGCGCCATTTGCCAATGCCGCAGCGTAATTCCCCGTGGGATGCTTAACAATCTGACTGGCAATATGGTCAACATAAAAATCACACTGCCAGCCTTTCATCTTGGCCAATGTTGATAGGGAATACAAAGAGTTCGCTAAGGGTGAGCCATGGCCTATCACCTTGGTGATGCCGGCAAACTCATGATCTAAAAAGTAGCCGAATTTACGTGCTTTATTGCCGCTAAACGCTGGATGCAATAAATCATCACGTTTTAGAAATATTTCTCGACCAGCAAAGGCAAAAATATCGACGGGGGAATTTGCAAACATCAGGCTACTCAAACGATTAAATACTCTGGCTTTTAAGCCATTGGATGGAATGGCTAGTTTAACGCCACCTTTGATCTTCTGCTCTTAAGAAATTAGCAATTTAGCGAAGAATTAGTGAAAATCACAAATAAAGCTTAAACAGGTGGATGTAAGGCATTGATTTTTTAAAACAAAATAATTGGCACGTTTCTCGCTTAGTCATTGGCATATATTCAGTTTATCAAAGCTAACAGCATTCATTACAGCTAACGATAAAGGCTAAAAAAGTAACATAAGGAGTTTTCAATGGCAGTATTACGCTTAATATTCAACATCGCTTGGTTTGTGCTCGGTGGATTTGTGATGGGACTCGCTTGGTGGCTCGCAGGTATCCTGTGTTTTATCAGCATTATTGGTATTCCCTTTGGCCGCGCCTGCTTTGTTATCGGTGAAATGACCTTCTGGCCATTTGGCCAAGAACAAATCAGCCGTCGTCACTTAACCGGACGTGACGATTTAGGCACAGGTGCCCTAGGCATGGTGGGAAATATTATTTGGTTCTTGCTGTTTGGAATCTGGTTAGCCATAGGCCACTTAGCCCATGCCCTAGCCTGTTTTGTGACTATTATCGGTATTCCCTTTGGAATACAGCATCTTAAATTGGCGTTACTTAGCCTAACACCGATAGGTCAAACCGTCGTGGCTAAAGCCTGATCGGTAGTGAGTTACCCGTCTTAGCGCTGTTCATTGCCGATGATTTACTGTGGAGAATGGATAGCGCTTTTTCATCCCATACTGAAAATATCGCCTCGTTAAAAGCCATTTCTTCCTCCAGTAAATCGTTGCAACTGTATTGAGTATGGGCATATTGCGCATGGGCAGGTTCATCATCCTCTTGAACCTCAGCTTGCGGCTTAGTCGGCTCCACAATTGCCAACAGATAGTGTGCCAGTTTTGCAGGGGCATCAATGGCCGCATCATGACCGCAATACGCTAATACTATCAAATCCGTGTGAAAGTGCTGTGCCAAGGCTTTGCTCGATGCCATGCTCACCAAAGCATCACGGTCGCCACAGAGTACACTTATCGGCACTTCCACGGTCAATGGACACTGATATTGAAAAGCCGCCCACAGTTGCCGCCAGGCGTTACGAATAGTTGGCGACGATTGGCGGCGAAATTCACTCCATTCGGCAATTAAACTGCAGTCTCGCCGATGACGAAAACTGGTTAAACGCACTATCGTCGACTCGATGGGATGTAAGGCTTTACCTCGAGCCCGCAAGAAAAACGCCTTCAATGCATTCAGTGGATTAAATCTTTGATACCAAGCAGATAAATTTGCCGCACTGCTGTTTAGTACAAATACATGCCTTATCTGCCAAGGTCGCTGACGCGCCATTTCCAGCGCTAACATACCGCCCATAGACAAACCGAGAAGGTAAATGGCTTCTCCTTCTTGTACCTGCTCATCCAATTGCTGCCACACTGCATGGGCATAGTCAGCAATCTTAAGCGGACTGGCCTCGGTTGATAGCGTTCCATTGCCCAGCAAGTCAGGAGTCAGTACTCGCAGCCCCTTTTGTCGCAGTCGCTGATCGAAGCCATTCCAGTGGCGTTGATCACGCATTAATCCCCGCAATAACACCCAAGTTGTCATGACTGTGGCTCCCGATACCAATACTGCAGCGCGCACTCAGTAAGTTCAGTCAAACGTTCAGGCGTTAACTGCTCTAACGATTGTGCGTAGGCCGCTTCCATCATAAATTGCATCAGCACTGTGTGCCTGCGTAAAATTCTGTGGTGACGATGTGTTTTCTGCGGATTGAAAAAACCTGCAAAATTAAATATTTGTCTGGGATTTTTCTTTATCCAAGCCCAGGATCCCATCTCTAATGTCAAAGGCAGAAACGGTACCTGTGCATGGGGATCGGCCACTTGATGTTGGCGATAGAGGTAATCCCAAATATCCCCATGGGTGCGATAAAACTGGCTCTGGGGTGCAAGCCGATAATGGCCATGATGGGGATAACTCTGTTCAAACAATTGTTTTAGATGAAAAATATAATTGGCATTTTCGAAGGCGGTACGTGTATGGGCGTAGGGGAACCAAATATGATCACTCAAGCCAAAGCCTGAGTGAGCATCGAGGGAAATCAAACTGGTGCTGCGGCTCAGCAATTGCTGTACATAGGCAACTAAGCCAGCGGTTTCAAGCTCCATTCCCCCCATGCCGCGATACCAAGGCAGCCGCGACGATAAACGCTGCCCTCCCACCATAAAGGAGACTTTTTCGCTGGATTCTATCGGGGCGTTACGCATCAAATCCACTTGATTGCCATTACCCCGCGTTCCCATAAATAAACCAACGGGATTCACCACAGGCACAAAAGCTAGCCGCACGCCCGTTAGCATCTGTTGTAGATGTTTATCCCACACCAGCCGCTGCAACAAACTGTTCAGCAATGCCAAGATGACTTGAGAGCCAATACGTTCAACCCCATGCACGCCGCCCACAAAGAGTACTGTCGGACAGGGCTTCTCTCCTCCGCCCAGTTCAACACTGTAGAGAGGAAAATGTTCGTGACGAAATGGGATGTCGGCAAGAATTTGATACTGCAACTTAAGATGGTGAGTATCAATGAGTTGTTGCAATGTATCTAACTCAAAGGGAAGTTTATTCATGTCACCTTAATCAAAAAATGAGAGAGCAACTCATGCCGTTAAGGTGATGCTAATAGTGAACAAAGACAGAATGATGACAGGTGGTATATCTGATGTAATTTTAAGAGGAATAGGCTGAAAATAGAGGAAAAATAAGGGGTAAAATAGAGAGCACACTAACCTAAATCATGCATTAGTCTTCACGATACAGTAGCTCTCCGATGATGGTTTCGACGTCAATTTGCGCCAAGCCTTGGTCGAAAATATCTCGCCAACGTCGACCTTCTTCGGTATTACGAAACGCAATATAAAGCTGCTTATTCGCTAAAATTTGGCGGTTGATTTGCAATTTATCCGCCAGCGGCTGCAAGGGCTTTTGCTTAAGTAAATAGTGCAGCACGTTGACATCGATTACCGCAGCATCAATACGGCCTGCGGCCACTTTCTTAATATTGTGCTCATCTGAAGTAACGGCTTCAGTCGGCTGAACGCCTGTGGAAATCATGCGATCTAACGCCTGAGTATTCACATAATCTTTCACCACACCTAAGGTATAGCGATTCAGATCTTCGACATAATTCCAACTCACAGGATGGGCTTTTTGCTCCACCAGCCCCAAAGGACCGTCGCCAATGGATTTAGAAAAAACAAACTTTTCAGTCTCAAAGTAATACTCAGGGAAATAACCCAGATAGTCAGAATTAGGCATACTGGCGAGCTTTACAGCGCGGCTCCATGGGTAAAAATCCACTTCTAATTGGTGCCCCATCACTTTGAGCGCCGCCCGCGCCACAGCAATACTCGCGCCCTGCTCTGCTAACTGCTGCCCCGAATAAGGCGGCCAAAGTAAGGATGTCAGCATTAAGGTATCCGCCTTAGCCGTGCTTAATCCCATGGAGGAAAGGCAACACGCAAGGAGCATTAAACGCCATCGAACCATTTGGGACTCCTTAGCCTGCAGAATGGATTGACTACTAAATCATCGACAAATTGAGCTTTAGTTTTTATCTGCCAAGATTTTTTCTCTGGTTTTAGTATAGCCATGAAGCCACTGCGGGGAAGTGAAGTTTTGTTACAATTAGGCTGACGACATAAGCTGCCAATAAATGAGCAAAGGATTAGACTGAAAACTGATATACAGTTAGCACACAACTGATAGTCAGTTGACAGTAGATCTTGATTCAATTAACTCACCATAAGGCCAACTCCTATGCGCAAAGTTACCTTTTTCAATCACGCGCCGTCCTCCCATGCAAAAGGCGCGATAACTAAAGCGGGGATCACTGTGATTGGCGCAGCTTTAACCTTGCTCGGGCTGGTCTTTTTACTCTTACCCGGCCCAGGTTTACTCTTGATCATCTTAGGATTGGCGCTGCTCAGCACACAATATGCGTGGGCAAAGCTGGCGCTGCGTCGTAGTCAGCGAAAGTTAACTCAAAGTGCGGCTTGGCTTGATGGCATGACTCGTCGACTCTTCCGTTAACTCGTTAACTTGTCGGTTAAACGACACCTATAGACTGAATAAAATTCAAGCCGCATTGCGCGGCTTGAAAGTCAAAAAAGCAGGCTCGCCAAATCACATCACTTAAGCATTAATATCTTCATATAACTCTTGATACATCAACTCACGCATTTTGAATTTCTGAATTTTCCCCGTCACTGTCATTGGGTACTGATCCACAAACTTGATGTAACGCGGTACTTTAAAGTAGGCAAACTTCTCGGTGAGGAAATGACGAATATCTTCTTCGGTAATCGCGGAGCCTGAGCGGACTTTAATCCAAGCACACACTTCCTCACCGTATTTATCGCTTTGAACACCAAAGACCGCCGCATCCTGCACATCTTTATGGGTGTAAAGTTTCTCTTCAATCTCACGGGGATAGATATTTTCGCCACCGCGAATAATCATATCTTTAATGCGACCCACAATTTGCACATAACCTTGCTCATCCATTTGGCCGATATCGCCCGAATGTAGCCAGCCCGCACTGTCTATGGTCGCCGCCGTTTTTTCGGGATCGTTCCAATAGCACTGCATAATGCAATAACCGCGACTACAGACTTCACCGGGTTGGTTAATTGGCAACACCTCACCAAATTCGTCAACTATTTTCACTTCGGTATGGGGCAAAGCACGGCCAACAGTGAGCACACGTTTCTCAACTGGCGAATCGATTTCAGTAATGTGATTGAGCGGACTGCACTCAGTCTGACCATAACCAATCAGCACTTCTTTCATATACATGAGATTTTGTACCCGGCGCATCACTTCTTCTGGGCAAGTTGCCCCCGCCATCACGCCGGTCCGTAAAGAACTCAAATCAAAACGCGTAAATTCAGGATGCTCAAGCTCGGCAATAAACATGGTCGGTACGCCATGTAAAGCGGTGCACCGCTCTTGCTCAATCACGTGCAATGTCGTAAAGGGATCGAAGGATTCGCCGGGGAACACAGCCGCTGCGCCTTTAGCTAAGCAGACTAAACTTCCGAGCACCATGCCAAAACAATGGTATAAGGGCACAGGAATACAGAGTTTATCGTGGCAGGTAAACTTCATCGCCTCTGCGACTAAATAGCCATTATTCAAAATGTTATAGTGGGATAAGGTCGCACCTTTCGGGCTGCCCGTCGTGCCAGAGGTAAACTGGATATTAATCGAATCATACGGGCTTAATGCTTTGCCGATACTTTCGAGTGCCGCCTTGTCATCGGCGGTCACATCGACGAGCAAGTCATCAAAATTCAACATGCCGACGGATTTTTCAGCGCCCATACGGATCACAAACTCGAGATCAGGAACGGCCTTCGCCTGTAGTTGACCCGCAGGGCAAGAAGTTAGCTCAGGCGCCAATTCGTATAGCATTTCTAGGTAATTGCTGGATTTAAACTTGTCGGCACAAATTACCGCGCGGCACCCCACATTACTCAGCGCGTATTGCAACTCTTCCGGTCGATAAGCGGGGTTAATACACACCATGATGGCGCCAATTTTAGCGGTCGCATATTGAGTTAAACACCATTCAATATTGTTGGGTGACCAAATGCCCACCCTATCGCCGGGCTGAATACCAAGCTTCAATAATCCTGTGGCGAGCGCCTCGATTTGAGCGAGATATTGGCGATAGTTCCAGCGGATATGTTGATGATGTACGACAACGGCTAATTGGTCGGGATAGGTTGCCGCAATCTCATCAAGATACTGACCTATGGTTTTCTCAACGAGTTTCGGTGATCGCACACCATGAAACTCGCTAACGTTGAGCGGACTGATAACTTGGCTTGTTGGAACTGACATTAAGGCCTCCGTGCATTTATTATTATGGTTAGCGAGGTCCAAACTAACCAATCCACGGATCATGTCACAAGCAAAAAAGCACTTTATTAGACTAAAGAGTAAGATAATCGATTAAATAACAATCCATTAAAGTGCGGGTTAGCGGCTGATAAATTCAAGATGAGTACTCGACTTAGGCACATTTAAGCTTTGCAAGCGCTCAACAATGGCCAGTAAAATCCCTTGGCGACGCATATTCTCTAACACGCCAGGGCTAAAGACCTCAAGTCGCGTCATGGCGGTCAGCAGCAATTTGCATTGTGCTATGCTCGCTTCACGAATGTAGGCGGGTTTATCGACTAAGTAACTGTTGTTATACCAATAGTCCCAAGTGAAATTTGCCAATAACCAACCTTGGGTTGTCAGGTCATTAATAAATTCCAGCATCCGCTCATGGCTTAGGATCACATCACCCGCTGTAAAATCCTTAAGATATTTAGTGTATAAACCACAGTCGGACGTCATTGTTGAAGTTCCCATAACACACCTCACAGGTTTTGATTGCCACTGCTGCCACAACTTGTATGGCACCAATCACAAACCGAGATCGAATTTGACGCTTTGCCTTAGTATCGAGAATCTGCATAAGGCATACCAAATAAGATTGCTGCTCACAGGCTAAGCCACCTTATCTGAACCGAAACTTAATCAAACTCACAATGTTTGATATGAGTGACGAACTGGGGTGTTCGATAAAATTAAGATAAACTCAGAGATATTGAAGCGCTTAACGGCAACTATGAATAAAGGAAACAAGATGAACTACTGGCTTATGAAATCTGAACCCGACGAATTTAGCATAGATGATCTTAAGGCTTGCCCGAACCAAACCGAAGCTTGGCATGGGATACGTAACTATCAGGCGCGTAACTTTATGCGCGATGAGATGCAGATTGGCGATCAGGTATTTTTTTACCATTCAAGCTGCAAAGTACCCGGTATTGTCGGTATCGCTAAAGTCGTGACAAATGCGTATCCCGATAGCACGGCCTTCGATCCCGAATCTAAGTATTTCGACCCTAAGTCAGATCCGACCAAACCAAGATGGCTACGAGTGGATATCCGCTTTGTCGAAAAATTTAACGATATTATTCCCTTAAGCTTGATTAAAAACCTGCCGCAATTGGCCGACATGTATTTAGTGTCTAAGGGCTCAAGGCTGAGTATCCAACCTGTGACCGCCGAACAATGGCAAGCTGTGCTAATGTTAACCCGTTGAGTTTAAGCATCTCGACTCAGTAACGTTCAGCTAAGGTTCATTTAAGATACACTATCGTCACAGTATTAACTCAATGCCCTTTGGAGCACAGATGAATAAATCAACGTCAGTGGTTATCGCAGGACTCGTGCTCAGCTTAATGGCGCCTATCTCAGTTTTTGCTAAAGATGGCCATGAACACGAGCACCACAAAAAAGAGAAAGGCTTACCACCTGGATTACAGAAAAAGGTCGACCACGGTGAACGTTTACCACCCGGTTGGCAGAAAAAACTCCATCGTGGTGATGTGCTTGAGCATGATATTTATGACCGCGGTCGTATCATTGTGCCCTTAGACAGAGATGGGATTATTAGCATCCAAGTCGAAGGCGCATTGATCAAACTCGATAACAACAGCCGTAAAATCCTCGATATCGTCAATATCATTACCGAATAACGCAAGACATTCGCGAAATGGCTAATCACAGCAGTTTTATTAGCACGCCCAGTTCTTATTAGGGCGTGCCATCATCCCAAATCATGATGCTTGCACAACCCTATCCCCTGTCTGTACTTCTATTTATCCCACAATTCCTCGCGAGTTAATGACTACAGTTACAATTAAGCAACATACTGATATTTATCATATCTTTACTATCAGACGCTTGGTCACCTATCGGCTGAATGCTAGACTCAGCCAGTGCTAATATGCGTATAAACTTAAATGAAATTTCTTCGGCGGTACTCAAGGTTTTAGCCTGAACAGAAGGCTAAGCCCCTGACATCAAAGTATTGGTATCAAGTTCTTTGCATAAAGTTATAGCATCGAACCGAATCAGATAAGCGTTATCAAAAGGCACTCACGCAGCTAAAGTAACCAAAGCAGCCAAAGCAGCCAAAGCAGCCAAAGCAGCCAAAGCAGCCAAAGCAGCCAAAGCAGCCAAAGCAGCGACTAAAGCAAAACCTTAACGACACTCATAGCATCCCTATAATAACCGCAGACTAAAGCTGGATTTTGACAATGGAACATACTTCACTTCAACGGGTTAAGCAGGCGATTATTGCGGGATTCTGGGCATCACTCGCCAGTATTTCTGTGGGTTTTCTCTTTAAGCTTTGGTTAGCACAATGGGTCGCCAAAGCGGATCTAGCGCTCTATCACACGGTTATCGATATTATCTCACTGTCGCTGATCCTGATGACAGGATTTCGCTCCTCTATGGTGGTGACTTACTCCCAGACCAAGCAAGATGTGGATATCACCAATATATTCCGCTACAGCTTGATCGCTATGGTGCTGCTGACATGGGGCTTAGTCTTGCCCTATATCAAACACAAACTTCACCTTAACGTTGAATATTTTCAACTGGTTGGCATTATTTTGAGCATGGGACTCAAGGTGTATTTTACCAATCAAATCGCTATGTACCGACTATATGCCATCTCCAATCGAGTGACTTGGCTTGAGCCACTCGCGCAAGTGACCAGCTTTTTCTTGTGTTTCTATGGGTTAAAACAAACGGCCATAGCCTCACTCTTTTACAGCATGACACTGTCATCGCTCATCGTTGCCTTATATATGTACTTAAAACGGCGCAAAGATATCGCCACGCCGCCCTTAAGTGCGGTGCATTTTGATACGGGCTTACGCAGTTTTATGAAGAAAAGCCTGACAGCGTCCATGGAAGCCGGTGCCAGTATCTTGATGATTTACATCACAGTACTGCTGACCATTGCCTATTTCAGCATAGATGAACTGGGTGATTTCCAAGTAGTAGTGCGGCCGATGATCACTTACCTCACATTACTGTTTGTCTTCCCCATCTACCGCTTTGTGCTGCCCGAAGTTGCTGTGTGTGTACGAGAAAAGCGCTTTGATGAAGTGCAACAAATCAAGTCATGGCTGACTAAAGTCTCCCTGTGGATCAGCGGGGTGTTTTTCGTCGCTATGATATTCGCGAGCAAGCCATTGGTGGCTTGGTTATTCCCCGAGCAATACATTAAAGCGGCACCAGTATTAATGCATTTCTCTATGTTTTTTATATTTATGATGCTCAACGGCTATCAGTTAGCCTATATCAAAGCCCACGGCTATTTTACCCAAAGCCTGCTCATTCGCCTCGCCGGTATCGCAGTGCTGGTAGGTACTTTCTACGCTTACCGCCTATATACCGAGAATGTCGTCGCAGTGATTTTAGCCTTGGGCACAGGCTATTTGATGATGTATCTGATATCGAAACTGGTGGAAAGACGCATTCAGCAAAGCCTTAACAACGGCGAAAACGCTTAAAACGTTGAAGGAAATGACAGGCTTCAACTAAAAAGGCATCCCAGAGGATTATCTGGAATGCCTTAAGAAGAGACAGCATGATTGCAAAATGGTGCTGTGATTGACTTACATCGATTTAGCTTAAGGTTTAACGCCCATCAAGCATGCGGCCAAGACCACCAAGCACTGAACCTTCACCGCGATCACTGCCACCCGCAGATGGGGCATGGGCGATAATGCGATCCGCCATTCGTGAGAATGGCAAGCTTTGCAGCCAAACCGTGCCATGGCCTTTTAGGGTCGCTAAAAATAAACCTTCGCCGCCAAATACCATAGACTTTAACGAGCCTGCGCGCTCAATGTCGTAATCTATCCCAGGCGTAAATCCAACCAGACAACCAGTATCAACCCTTAAGGTTTCGCCTCGCAGTTCTTTCTTCACTAAGGTGCCGCCCGCATGGATAAAAGTCATGCCATCGCCTTGTAGGCTTTGCAGAATAAACCCTTCGCCACCGAAAAAGCCCGTGCCTAAACGGCGATTAAATTTCATCGTCACCCGTGTACCTAAAGCCGCCGCTAAAAAACTGTCCTTTTGACAGATAAGCTCGCCGCCATACTCGGCTAAGTCGATCGCAAGGATAGTGCCCGGATAAGGTGCAGCAAAGGCGACTTTACGCTTTTGGTTGCCTTGATTGGTAAAGTGAGTCATAAAAATGCTCTCACCCGTCAGCACCCGCTTACCTGCGCCCATCAACTTGCCAAAAAAGCCGGACTCTGGTTCAGAGCCATCGCCCATTTTGGCCTCAAAGCTAATATCTTGCTCTAGGTAGTTCATCGCGCCCGCTTCGGCGACCACGGTTTCGTTAGGATCGAGCTCCACTTCAACCAACTGCATACTGTGGCCGATGATTTCATAATCCACTTCATGACAACGTCTAGACATACTGTTCCCCTTAACTGTCAGTTCCTTGTTACTAGCCTTTAGATTGACCACGATGGACGACTCTTTACCTATCGTGGCTCAATTTCACTCTCAATCTAGCACTTAACTTATGACATAAAATGTCAAAATGCGATTATTTTATGCGGTAACTTGTATCAAAAGATGACAAACGGCGACTTATCAACCTAAACCCACACCATTAAACTGCTCAGCCTTAGCAAACTCCTCTAATATCAACTCGGTAAAAAGTTGTCCCGCACGGCCTAATGGCCGCTCTAAGGTCGAGACAAGCTGTGGAATAAAGGTAAAACGGCTGCCACCGACAAAGTCGATTTCAACTAACTCCCCTTTCGCCAACTCTTCTTGCACTAAAAAATCCGGCAACCAGCCAAAACCTAAACCTTTTAACAAAGCGTTCTTTTTCATGATAAAGCCTGAAAGATAAAACACTTTATCGCCGCCAAATTGCATTTCATCGCGGTAACTTTTATTGGGCGAAGAGTCTTCGATAGTTAATTCCACGTGTTGCTGCAGTTCAGCCAAACTAATTTCGCGAATAAAAGACAAAGGATGCGAAGCACTTGCCACCAGCACACTGGTGATGGCTGGCAAAGGTTGCGGATGATAATAGGGGCCAGTGCGATAATCTTTCACTAACATCAAGTCGGCATTATCCCGCTCGAATCTATGTTGTACGCCGCCTAAAAATTCCATATTGAGCTGAATTTTAGTGGGGATTTGATGTTCAGCCATACGCTTTAAAGCCGTCATAATTGGCTCCATCGGCAAGGCTCCATCTATCACTAGCTCTAGCTTTGGTTCCCAGCCTTCACTGAAACGGCTGGCAAGATGTTCAATGTTTGCAAGGTGTTGCAACAATCTTCGCCCCTCGGCCAAAATCACCCGGCCCTCTTGCGTCAGCTCTGCACGATATTGCTCACGGCTAAAAAGCTGCACGCCTAAGTGCTCTTCTAACTTTTTAACTTGATAACTCACCGCCGATTGCGCCTTGTGTAACCGCTCCGCCGCCTTGGCAAAACTGCCCTCTTCCACCAGCACTTGCAGCACATTAAAAGCATCAATATCGATGCGCATGGTCACTCCTTGGCTCTTATGAACATGTCACGGAAACACTACGATTCGTAAAGATTAGAATACCATCTAATTTTTAGATTGAGATAACGGATTTATTATTCTTTTTTTTGTTCATTCAAGCAACTAAATTGATAATAAGATCACACTAATGCAACTTGAAGCATAACGACCAGCGATGTAGGTAATCCTGCAACGCAATATTGAAGGAATAACCATGCCATTTTATGTGAAACAAGGCCAGATCCCCCATAAGCGCCATATCGCATTTGAAAAGGAAAACGGCGAGCTTTACCGTGAAGAGTTGTTCTCAACCCATGGTTTTTCCAATATTTATTCCAATAAATATCACCACAACATGCCAACCAAAGCGTTGGAAGTAGCGCCCTATAGCCTAAGCCATGGTGCCAATTGGGAAGATTCACTGGTCCAAAACTATAAACTCGATTCCCGCGATGCCGACCGAGAAGGTAATTTTTTCAGCGCCCGTAACAAGATCTTTTATAACAATGACTTAGCACTTTATACCGCCAAAGTCAGCGCCGATACCGACAAGTTTTACCGTAATGCCTATGCCGATGAAGTGGTTTTTGTTCACGAAGGCGAAGGCACACTCTACAGCGAGTACGGCACGATTAAGGTTCAAAAGTGGGACTATCTCGTGATCCCACGCGGCACGACTTATCAACTTAAATTCAACGATTACAGCAATGTGCGACTTTTCGTTATCGAGTCATTCTCTATGGTGGAAGTGCCTAAGCATTTCCGTAACGAGTATGGTCAGCTATTAGAATCGGCACCTTACTGCGAGCGCGATTTGCGCGTGCCCACATTGCAAGATGCTGTGGTTGAGCGCGGCGCCTTCCCCTTAGTGTGTAAGTTTGGCGATAAGTACCAACTCACCACACTTGAATGGCATCCCTTTGATTTAGTGGGTTGGGATGGCTGTGTTTACCCTTGGGCATTCAACATTACCGAATACGCGCCAAAAGTGGGCAAAATCCATCTGCCGCCTTCTGATCACTTAGTCTTTACTGCCCATAACTTTGTGATTTGTAACTTCGTGCCGCGCCCCTACGATTTCCACCCGAAATCGATTCCAGCGCCTTATTACCACAACAACATCGACAGCGACGAAGTTTTGTACTACGTCGATGGCGACTTTATGAGCCGCACGGGCATTGAAGCGGGTTACATGACCCTACATCAAAAAGGTGTGGCCCACGGCCCACAACCGGGTCGCACTGAAGCCTCGATTGGCAAAAAAGAAACCAATGAATACGCAGTGATGGTGGACACATTCGCCCCACTTAAATTAACCGAACATGTACAAAATTGCATGAGCAAAGACTACAACCGCTCTTGGCTAGAAGACTAGCCCTAAGCCACCAGCGCACCGAAAAGGTTGCGTATCCCAACGAAATTAAAGGGATAAAGAGTGTCGGCGGTTGAACTAAAATAATGAGGAAAACATCATGGCAAGCGAACTAAATCCACTGGGCTTATTAGGTATCGAATTCACTGAATTCGCCAGCCCTGATACTGATTTTATGCACAAAGTCTTTATCGATTTTGGTTTTTCACTGCTGAAAAAAGCCAAGAACAAAGACATTCTGTACTACAAACAGAATGACATTAACTTTTTGCTCAACACTGAGCGCGAAGGTTTCTCTGCTAAGTTTGCTAAATCCCACGGCCCAGCCATTTGTTCTATGGGCTGGCGGGTAGAAGATGCTGGCTTTGCCTATCGCGTTGCCGTTGAACGGGGTGCAAAACCCGCCGATGATGCCAATAAAGATCTGCCTTATCCTGCGATTTACGGCATTGGCGACAGCTTAATTTATTTCATCGACACCTTCGGCGCAGATAACAATATCTATGCCGCTGATTTTGAAGACTTAGACGAGCAAGTGATCACCCAAGAGAAAGGCTTTATCGAAGTCGATCACTTAACCAACAACGTCTACAAAGGCACAATGGAACATTGGGCTAACTTCTATAAAAACATTTTTGGTTTTACTGAAGTGCGCTACTTTGACATCAGCGGCGTACAAACTGCGCTAGTGTCATACGCCCTGCGTTCGCCCGATGGCAGCTTCTGTATTCCGATTAACGAAGGTAAAGGCAGCGATAAGAACCAAATCGATGAATACCTGAAGGAATACAATGGCCCAGGTGTGCAGCATTTAGCCTTTAGAAGTCGCGATATCGTAAAATCTCTGGATGCGATGGAAGGCAGTTCAATCCAATGCCTAGACATCATCCCTGAATACTACGACACCATATTTGAGAAGTTGCCGCAGGTGACTGAGAATCGTGAGCGCATCAAACATCACCAAATTTTGGTGGATGGCGATGAATCCGGTTATTTACTGCAGATTTTCACTAAAAACCTGTTCGGACCGATTTTTATCGAAATCATCCAACGCAAAAATAACTTAGGTTTTGGCGAAGGCAACTTTACTGCTCTGTTTGAATCGATTGAACGGGATCAAATGCGCCGCGGCGTACTGTAAGTTTTTATCCTGCTAATAAAAAACGGTACGCACTGCGTACCGTTTTTGTTTCTACGACTATCTAAATCGTCATCTAAATCAGCATCAGCATTGACGCCAATCACTCGGCATCGACCTTCCTGCATTATTCCACATTGATGGGTTTGATAACCTTGCAAGGGTTGCCAGCCGCCACACAGTTAGCCGGAATGCTCTTATTAACTACGCTGCCAGCACCGATGACACAATTATCGCCAATGGTCACACCGGGCAACACTGAGACATTACCGCCAAGCCAAACATTATTGCCGATTTGAATTGGCGCGCCGTATTCCGTCGTTTGCCGTGCAATGGGATCAATCGGATGCGTAGCGGTAGAAATCATCACATGGGGACCAAACATCACGTTATCGCCAATCGAGACTGAGCAAACATCTAATATGGTTAGATTATGATTAGCATAAAATTGTTTACCAATATGGATGTTATAACCGTAGTCGCAAAAGAAATTAGGCTCAATATGGGCGCAGTTTGGCATATCAAGCAGGCCACGAAGGTGATCCATACGGGCATCAAGCAAAGTCGGTTCGGCAAGATTAAACTGATGGCAAACGGATTTCGCCCGCATCCGCTCAGCCAATAACTCATCATCCCAAGCCTTATAGGGCTTACCCGCTAACATTTTTTGTTTCTCAGTCATCGTATTGTCAACATTCCATCCATGATGACCTAACCCTAACAATCGATTAATGAAAGTTCAAGAACTGCCTTATATGCTATTGAATGAACTACCCATCTTGCTGACAGAACATTTAACTAACAGCCAATGTGAGTCACATTCAAGAACTCGATTTCAATCGAGACAAAGGTCGTTGCCTTTGTTCGTCATCACAATAGAGTTCTGCAAATAAATACACTAGACACAAACTGTTCAGCGGCATGACCGGATTTGTCCAAATCATTCGGCTGTGACGCCCTGCTTCACCGAAGATTTCAAGCAATAAATCCGAAGCCCCATCGAGCGCTTTAGGATGTTCAAAGCAAGATTGATGCACATTTAACACCCCTTCCAAGCGATAAATTTGTTTTATCCGCGAAAGCTCACCGCAAGCCTGTTTCAATTGGGCAATGGCATTTAGGGTCGCAAGACGACAGGCAGCGTAGCCTTCGCTCACAGTATGATCGGCGCCCAATTGTCCTTGATACTGAAGCTCGCCCTCTAAATAGGGAAACTGACCCGAAGTCATTAACTGACTGCCGACAATTGAATAGGGTTCATAATTCCCAAGAGCCGCAGCAACCTCAGGTAGTTCAAGCCCAGCCGCCACAAGCCGCGATTCAGGTGTGATCATCATAATGTCACCTCCTGATATGAGACTTTCGCAGGATTAAGCAACGGGGCTAACCAGGTCGTCAAATGCTGAGGATTGACTGTCAGCCAGTTCGCAACGGCCTCATCTTCCGTCATTCCTTGTCGATTAACCGCATAATCGAGTTCTGCAACCATTTGATTCGATAATACTATGTTATCAAGTACTTGAATTTGTGCAGGCGAGAAATTAACCACTAACTCGCGTTCACGGGCGAGCAATACCGCTTTATCTTTTCCCCCGAGTAAACCTTTGGGGTCCTGAAGATCGCGAATACCGTATTGATGGTGTAAAAATTGTGGATGCCACAAAGGAACGATCACCCACTCGTTTACCGCTACGGCAGACTCAAAAGCCGCGACACAGTCGGCCTGAGTGCCTGTTCTAAATTGATAACCCGCCGCCGTTAATCCATATTGCGTCATAATATTTTTAGAAAATCGCGTGATCCCCGCCCCCTCACCAATCCCTTGAATGATGGGCCGCATACGTTGCCGCACGTCAGGCTTGAGTAAATCCTCAATGCTCGACACTTGCTCAGCAGGCACATAATCGGGTACGCCCCAGAGCGCATAGGGCTCATAATGTAGCCCGAGTTGCCGCGTAGCAACTCGCTCTTCGACACCTTGTCGATAAATCCCATGGCTATGGGGCAGCCATGCTGAACACAGCATATCCACTGTGCCTTCACCTAGCTTCTCAAAATTAGCCTCGTGCAATGCATAGCTTCGTTGCACCTCTTTGCCCATAATCCCTATCACATGAGCCACCACAGCGGCGGTGACACGATGAAAACTTAAGTCCGTCACTCCCATGCGAATCTTCGGCTTACCCTGTGAGCTCTCCATATTTGTACTCGTATTCAATGAATTCATACCTATCACACCTCGAGGAAATAATGCCACTGATGCCAAACTGCCCAATCCCAGCGTTTGCAATAATTGCCTTCTAAAAACATTAATCTCCGCCATGTTCAGGCTCCTTGGTGTCTAAAATAGTGAGCCTATCCATCACAATCCCTACGATGGCGTTGTCCTTTGCATAAGGGAATATCATCTCTACTTTGATGCCATTCGGGTCTTCAAGGAACAACTGATGCTCACCAATCTCAGGCACAATTCGTTCCTGAAAAATCATCCTCTGCTGGCATAAATGCTGCTGCATCTGCTGTAAATCCTTGCCACGAAACGACAAATGGTCAACACGTCCCGAGCCATAAATATTTCTGCTTTCCCCTAAGTAGG
Source organism: Shewanella sp. SP1S1-7 (assembly GCF_031932105.1). NCBI lineage: Bacteria > Pseudomonadati > Pseudomonadota > Gammaproteobacteria > Alteromonadales > Shewanellaceae > Shewanella > Shewanella sp. SP1S1-7. The sequence continues at coordinate 7,381 of NZ_JAUOEU010000025.1, read as the reverse complement.
CATCTAGCGCCTGATCGCCCGCTTCCACTAAATGCAAAATGGGCTTATTTGAGGCATAGAGCCAATGTCCAGGAAAACCAAACTGTGGCCGCCAACCTAATTTCAATCCAAGGATGACTTGATAAAACAACAGTGTTTCAACCAGTTTGGGCGTTCTGATGGTAAAGTGATCCAATCCGATAATGTTCATATTGTCATCCTCTGGATGTCGTGACTCAGTGACTCGGTATAACCAAGTGCAAATCCAAACCGTTTTAATCCGCAAAAATCGTGTGAATAAATTCAGTTCAAATAAGCACTTGACGTAAGGTTATAAGATTAATGGTTAAGGTTAATTACCACGAACGCCCGCCGCTAACGGCTTAAAACGGAAAATATAATAAGGTGGACTGTTTTCAGCTTTGCCATTATTTAATGGTGCCGATAACGGTAATTGCGCAGCCCCAGAGTACAAGTAACCTTGCTTGCCATAACTCACACCGTCGGGCCAAACCATACGTTCATCATGGACATAAGTGCGATACTGGCGAGAATCTGCAGGGATCACACCAATAGCCCGCTCTCCCACTTCTGTTAGATACAAATTATTCGCTTCATCAATACTTAAGCCACCGTTGTCGGGCTTATCGGCATAAGCCTCCACTTTGGCAGAGAGTGCCGCAGGCGTTAACGAAGGATTGATGAGATCTGTCATCCGCACACGGTAAACTTTGTCTTTATTCATCGGGGCAAAGTAGAGCCATGTTTGGGTTTTATCTAAAGCAATGCCATCGGCACCCACATAGACTTCAATCTGCTTTCTATCTTTTGAGTCTTTATCGATAATCAGTGGCCGCTGTAAGTCTGGCATCACACTGTTATCACCCTGTAATAGGCGCCGACTTTTCCCTGTATTTAAGTCCACAACTACCAGCGCAGCCTTTTCACCAATGGGACCCGTGCCAATCCCCTCATCGGCAATCACAATCGCTTGATGTCGAGATGAGATAACAAAGTCATTATGTTGTGACTCAGGAAGAGAGACTGGCGCGGGCAAATGAATAATGCGATCTAATTGATTTTTCTTGGTATCCCATGCCACTAATTTAGGCTCAATACGTGGCGCCTGCTGGCCAGAGTCTAATAGCCAAACTCTGTCTTGATCGTCGGTTCGCAGCCCCAACACCCAATTAAGGCAAGTGTCAGGTTCTTTCGCTTTGCCCTGCGGATCATGGCATTGCTGCCAATCCGAATTAGGGAATGGCTTAGTACTACCATCCGCTAAAAGCTCTGCCACCTTAATGTTAGGTTGATAGAAAGGGTGATAACTGAAAATCAATCGATCATCTGATGTGAAAGTAATACCGCCCACAGCCCCATCAAGTTCGGCAAAGACTTCCATTTTTGCCAGCGGCTCAGTCTGTGTCGCCCATGAGTGAGAACACAACAAACTGCTTGCCAGTAGAGTAAAAGCCTTTGATAACATGGGGTATGTAATGCGCGTAGATAATATGGTCATCTTCATTCCTCCTAACGTGGGCCAGCTAAAAGCGTTAAACTTGCTTCGCCTAATCTATGCTGCCAAAGATAGAATCCCACCAAAGCGGGTGTTGATCCCTTGTCTATCGGCAACTGCGCCACATCCAAAGCATGCACTGTCCATACATAGCTGTGTTCACGTCCCTCTGGTGGACAAGGTCCAAAGAATCCAGGTTTACCTAAATCGGTATTAGCTTCAATGGCACCACTGGGTAGCACTCCGCCATTCACACCACCTGCGAGAGTCGACACCTGTGCCGGAATGTCATACACAACACGGTGCCAAAAACCACTGCCAGTCGGCGCATCTTTGTCATATAAAGTGACAGCAAAGCTCTTGGTACCGGCAGGTACATTTTGCCAAGCTAAACGCGGCGCAATATTTTCGCCCGAACAACCAAATTGATTCCAATAATACTCAGGAGGGAAGCTTGAATTATCGGCAAGATTACTTTGTAAACTAAACACTTTGGTACTGTTGTCAGCCATAACGTTATTAATGCTGGCAGCCAAAACAACACTCAGTAAGAAGGTATATTTACTTGCGGATAGAGATGATTTGATCATATACAGAATCCATTATTAAACTGTTGTATAACAGTTATTGATAATTAATTTAAGAATGGGGTTAGCATATCAATCAAATAAATATTGATAAGTCGTGTCTCGCTGATATGAGTTTCAAAAATTATTAGATAATCTAAACATGCTTCAGCGTTATTTTTCAATTATAGTATTGGCGGCACGAGTGAATGAATAACGGTAAGCCGCAAGATAACGATAATGAAGCGAGTAACCTAATGACCGAACAAGAATGCGCTATGACTCAGGCAAGCTATCAGCCTTGGTTCCCCGTAGAAAGAAAGCTTAAACCCCATCCTGATTTGAGCTGCAGATTAGAGGGGGTATCGTTGACCTTACTGTGGCAAGAGCTTAATGACTGTGCGTTCTCGATGGAAATTCACTTCCCAACGATCGCAGGTATTCTGGTGATTGATGAATCAAGTTATCAAACTTTTTCAAATAGCATCCATGTTAATCTGAATGATGATTTAGGCAGTAATATCAATAATGAAAAAATCAATACGCCATTCCCTATCGATACCGATTTAAATATGACAAACCCATCCAGGTCCGATTATTTTTCTTTACCTTGGCCAATATGGAAGTCGGTAAAAAATGCACGTCGTCCTTATTATGGCGAATTAGGCGAACATATTTACCAGAGTCTATACAGTTATTATATTGTGGGTGCCGATAGCGTGTATTTGATCGATACTGAAACAAAACCTGAAATCAAAATCTTATCTTGTTAGCAGCAGGATGACTCTGCACATAATTCACGCCAGTGCACTAACCGTTCACACCCCAAATGGGTAACCGACAAAAAATATCGTTCGCTAACACAACCGATTACATTTATGTGTTGTCAGGCCAAAACAAGCGCATTGGCTAAACCCGCAGTTTTCATTACACTATCGGCCTTCTCATCTTCACCAAAGAATGACCAAACCATGCCTGATTTTGCCTTACTCGCGGTGTTTATCCCGACTTTTTTCTTTGTTTCTATCACGCCGGGCATGTGCATGACACTCGCCATGACCCTGGGTATGAGCATAGGTGTGCGCCGCACCCTGTGGATGATGCTGGGTGAACTGGTAGGCGTGGCGTTGGTGGCGACAGCCGCCGTGATGGGCGTGGCCAGTATCATGCTCAACTATCCCGAAGTCTTTCAAATCTTCAAATGGGTTGGCGGAATTTATTTAGGCTTTATCGGCGTACAGATGTGGCGCGCGCGCGGCAAGATGGCCATATTAAGTGATGATGACACTAACCCCAGAGCCAGCAATGTTACCTTGATCTCTCAAGGCTTTATTACCGCCATTGCCAATCCAAAAGGTTGGGCATTTATGGTGTCGCTACTACCCCCTTTTATCAATGCCGAGCGCGAAGTTGCGCCGCAGCTACTCGCACTGCTGAGCATTATCATGGTGACCGAGTTTACCTCTATGCTCGCCTACGCCAGCGGCGGTAAAAGCCTGCGTATTTTCCTAAGCCGCGGCGATAATATTCGCTGGTTAAACCGCATTGCAGGCAGCCTGATGATAGGCGTGGGCGTGTGGTTAGCCATGAGCTAACATTCATAGCTAACCGTTTGAATTAAAAGCTTAGATAGAACTGCTTAGGCTGTACTACATAGGTTGAACAAGCACGACATAAATGAGAGCCCAATAAGGTCCCGTTAACTCGGTCTTTTATTAGGGCTCTTTTTTGTAGGGCAAAACAGCTCGCATCTGCGCCATATATTGCTGCATTTGCTGTGCTTCTTGCTCAACAAAATCGGCAATCGCCGCCCTAAATCCTAAGTGGGCGATATTATGGTAGGAATACATTTCAACAGGTTCAAAGCCGCGCAGCACCTTATGCTCGCCCTGTGCCCCCGCATCAAACATCTGGAACCCATGTTCAATACAGTATTGAATACCTTGGTAATAACAGGCCTCAAAATGCAAGCCGTCGAGCTCAACCGTTGTGCCCCAATAACGGCCATATAAGCATTTTTGCCCTTGAGTATTCTCGCCTTTGAGATATAAGGCGCCTGCTACCATCTCGCCCTTGGCATCTTCGACCACCAAGAGTAGGACTTGCGCAGCGAGCTGTGCCCCCAACTGCTGAAAAAAAGTTGGCGTTAAATAGCCGCGATGACCGGAGCGCTTAAGGTAAGTTAATTGATAACATTGGATAAACGTCTGCCATTGCGAAGCGGTGATCTGCTCCCCTTCGACAAACTGAAACTTAAGATTAAAAGGCTGTAACTGCGCCCGCTCCTTCAAGATATTCTTACGCTTACGGGAACTAAAGCCCGCCAGAAAATCATTAAAATCCCGATAACTGCGATTATGCCAGTGGAACTGAGTACCTAAGCGTTTTAACAGCGAATTTGGCAAACTTTCAAATAACGGCGTTTGTGTTGGGGTAACAAACAGGCTATGCCATGAGGAAATCGGGTTATCGCCCAGCCCTGGCTGATTAAGAATAGCTTCCTCAAGTACGAGATTATCCTGCGCTGATATTAGTCGGCGATTCAATGTCAGCAGCAGTAATGCCGCCACGCGCAGTTGTTCAACGCTATCGAATGCAGGATGAATGCCCATCCTTCGCCCTTGCACTGGGGTAAAAGGAATCGCATTCACCCATTTAGGATAATAATCGAGTCCATGGCGCTCATAGGCTTCGGCCCACGCCCAATCGAACACATACTCGCCGTAGGAGTGAGACTTTTGATACAAGGGCATCACCGCCACCAGCGATAATGGCTTGAAGTGCTTAGCCGCTTGCCGACTTATCAGTGCCCCTGTAGCCAAAGGCGACAGGCTTTCATCGGTACTTACGACATCATTTAATCTGTCACCCACATCAAACACGCATAAATGCCGCGGCGTCCAACCCGTTGCAGCGCAGGCCGAATGACTTTGCTCTAGCGCCAACAAAAACTCATGGCGACAGAAGGGATTCGCCTCCCCCATAACAGCATTCCACGCACTGGCCGAAATGTCCGACATTGAGCTCGCAAAGGCAAAGATAAGCTGTCTCATTGGGTAAATTCTCGTCCTTTACGGATCTTAACTAATATACAAGGTTGCAATTAAGCCTAATTCTCGGCACATTGCATAGCCATAATGAAAATAAATTCAGGATTGAGTATGCGTCCAACAAGACCTTTTAGACCTCTTATTCTCGCCATTGCCATGGCGCTTCCCCTACTATCATCACCCAGTCTGCTTGCCGAAGAATCGTCGATTTTCAGCCAGATGGCTACAGCACAACCTGTGTGGGCCAAGCATGGCATGGTTGCCAGCCAAGAAACACTCGCCAGTCGCACTGGTGTTGAGATCCTAAAACAAGGCGGCAATGCCGTTGATGCGGCCGTGGCCGTGGCCTTCAGTTTGGCAGTTACCTTACCACGTGCTGGTAATATCGGTGGCGGCGGTTTTATGTTGGTACATATTGCCAAAGAAAACAAAACCATCGCTATCGATTACCGTGAAATGGCGCCATCTAAAGCCAAGAAAGACATTTTCCTCGACGAGAATGGCGATGCAGTTGAGAAGCTGAGCCGCGAACACGGCCTTGCTGTGGGTGTCCCAGGTACAGTCATGGGCATGAGCTTAGCCCTTGAAAAATATGGCACTATGACACTCGCACAAGTCACTGCTCCTGCAATTAAAATGGCGCAGGAAGGCATTAGCGTGACGCCAGATCTTGCCCAATCCCTTGCAGGTCTAAAACGCCGCATGACCCAATGGCCAACCACAGCCGCTATCTTCTACAAAGCCGACGGCAGCGATTATCAAGTTGATGATATTCTTAAACAACCTGAGCTTGCCCATTCATTAAGTCTGATCGCTGAAAAAGGCACTAAAGGATTCTACGAAGGTGAAACCGCCACTAAGCTCATCAATGCGGTGAAGGATGCTGGCGGCATTATGACTTTAGACGACCTTAAAAATTATAAGGTTGTAGAACGCGAACCCGTGCGCGGCGAATACCGTGGCTACGAGGTTGTGTCTATGCCACCGCCATCATCTGGCGGCGTGCACATCATAGAAATGCTTAATGTGTTGCAACAATTCCCGATTGATAAACTCGGCCACAATACGGCGCAGACGATTCATCTGATGGCAGAAACTATGAAGCACGCCTATAGCGACCGCAGCGAATACTTAGGCGATCCCGACTTTTATAAGGTGCCCGTCAAAGCCTTAACCAGTAAGGACTATGCCCAAAAAATCGCCAGCCAAATTGCGATGAATAAAACAACGCCAAGCGCCGAAATTAAGCCAGGTAAACTCGCGCCCTATGAGAGCGACCAAACCACTCACTTCTCGGTAGTGGATAAATGGGGCAATGCGGTTTCAAACACTTACACCTTAAACTTCAGCTACGGCTCAGGTTTAGTGGCCAAGGGAACTGGCATTTTGCTCAATAACGAGATGGATGATTTCTCGGCCAAACCCGGCGTGCCAAACGGCTACGGTTTAGTTGGCGGTGATGCCAATGCGGTCGAAGGTAATAAGCGCCCATTGAGCTCCATGAGCCCAACAATAGTGATGAAGGATGGCAAACCCTTCCTCGTCACTGGCAGCCCAGGCGGCTCACGCATTATCACCACCACACTGCAGATCATCATGAATGTGATCGACCATGGATTAAACATCGCCGAAGCCAGTAATGCAGCGCGGGTACACCATCAATGGCTGCCCGATGAGCTACGAGTAGAATCCAGCTTAAACCGCGATACCATTTCCCTGCTCGAAGCCAAAGGCCACAAAGTGAAAGTACAGTCCGCTATGGGCAGCACACAATCAATCATGGTGACTGAACAAGGGATTTTTGGCGCGTCTGATCCACGCCACTCGGGTAGCGAAGCCATCGGCTACTAGCATCTCCTGATGCCAATGTTAGTAAAAGATATGGATGTAAAGAGATGAGTGAGAGAAATAGGTGGATGAGATAAAAGGATTTATGACCTATTCGATCTAGGTCATAAACTCTGAATAAAGCGTGTCCTTCCGCTCAGTGAATGCAAACTCTCGCTTAAAAAAGCCCTGCTATACATCACTGTATAAGCAGGGCTTTTTATTGTGTGGAAAAGTTATTGTGCTGATTTACATTGTTTTTTACTTTAGTTCTCCTGCAATAGAGTCATGAAATGACATACTAAACACAACTCACTTCAGGACAGAAGGTGTAGGCAAATTGTACTGGGTGACCTGTTATTTCAGTCACAGGGATCTAAGTGTTGGCTGGTATTCAATCATATAGGCTTGCCATGGCATTCACTCTCCGACACGCAGCTAGT